>JAOPVO010000361.1 GCA_025966155.1 Pseudonocardiales bacterium | reverse complement strand
TCCCCGGCCGTCGGGGCCGGTGCGCGCGGCCGTCCCCGGGCCGGGAGCCAACAGGGGCCCCACCTCGGGGTCGCTACCTTCGACGTCATGAGCGATCACGCGAAGACCGTCGGCATCTGGGTCGGCGTACGACCGGACACCGCTGCGGAATGGGCCAGCTCCGACCAGGGCGCCCGCGCCATCGAGCAGCTGGGCTACTCGCAGCTGTGGATCCCCGGCGGGTTCTCCTCGAAGCTGGCACCCACGTATGACGAGGCGCTGGCCGCGACGAGCACGCTCCCGGTGGCCAGCGGCATCCTGTCGATCTACCACTCGGACCCGGCCGAGACCGCGGCGAAGACGGCCGCGCTGAACGCCGCCTCCGGTGGCCGGTTCACCCTGGGCCTGGGCACGAGCCACGCGCCGTCGGTGGAGCGGGCCGGCCTGACGTACGACAAGCCGTTCACCACGATGGTCCGCTACCTGGATGCCCTGGCGGCCTCCGATCAGCCGGTTCCCCGCGAGCACCTGATGCTGGCCGCGCTCGGCCCGAGGATGCTGGAGCTCGCGGCCGAGCGCACAGCCGGCGCGCACCCGTACTTCGTCCCCGTCGAGCACACCGTGTTCGCCCGCGGACTCATTGGGGACGCCCCGCGCCTCGATACGGAGATCGCCGTGGTGCTGGAGACGGACCCCGTGGCCGCCCGCGCGCTGGCCCGGGCGCACATGAAGATGTACCTCACCCTGCCCAACTACACGAACAACCTGCGCCGATTCGGGTGGGGCGACGCCGACCTGTCCGGCGAGGGCAGCGACGCTCTGGTCGACGCGATCGTGGCCTGGGGCGACCCGGACGCGATCGCCGCCCGGGTCCGCGAGCACCACGACGCCGGGGCCGACGCGGTGCTGCTCCAGGTACTGGTGGCCGACCCGGCGCAGAGCCGGGCGTCGATCTACCGCGACCTCGCGGCGGTGCTGGTCTAGCCACACTGCGGAACTTTTGGCCATGATCTGTCGCTCGGCGACACAATCTGGCCAGCAGTTCCGCAGTTCGGGGCTAGCGGCGGCGGGCCCGCAGCACCGCGTCGTTGAGGTCCATCGCGACGCCGTCCGGACCGGTCTGAACGCGGGCCTGCACCTCGCACACCTCGATGTCCCACTGGTCCCGATCGAGGACCGCCGCCACGTCCTCGGCGGTGTACATGATCGCGGCCATGCCCGGATCCCGCGGGATCCGATGCAGGTCCGACGGATCGTGGCCGACGACCAGCAGCGTCCCGCCGGGGCGCACCGCGGCAGCGAGGCGCTCGTGCAGCGTGCGCATCCCCGGCTGCGGCAGGTACATGAAGTGCGCCGACACAAGGTCGTAGGTTGCCGGCGCGGGGACCCACTCCAGCAGATCGGCCAGCTGCCAGGTGATCCTCCCCTCGACGTCGGAGCCGGCGGCCGCGGCGATGCCGGCCGCCCGCTCGAGGGCGATGCTCGAGACATCGGTCGCCACGGCCTGCCAGCCGCGCTGCGCCAGCCATATCGCGTCGGCGCCCTCGCCGCTGCCGACCTCGAGCGCAGTGCCGGGGCTCAGGTGCGACGCCTGCTCGACCAGCCGCTGATTGGGATTGCCGCTCCAAATCGACGGCTTCGTCGCGTAGCGGTCGTCCCAGTAGTCCGCGGTGAACATCTCCGGCCCGAACTTGTGCTGGTCGCCGTGGTCCTGACCATGCTCATGGTTGCCGTGCTCGTGGCCCTCGTGGCCCTCGTGGCCCTCGTGGCTGTCGTGGTCGGGGCCCTCATGCGCGTGGCCCGCGTGCGTGGTGTGGTCGTGCTCCTCGGTCATGGCGACGACTATCGGACGGTGCCCGCATCAAGCGCAAACCCGTTTGCCATTTCCGCGAATCCACGCGCGGGCGATACTCGCCGCTGGCCGACCGCGAGGCCGCCGTCGGCTCAACCGACCTCGATCGCGGCAGCCAGCGCGGCGACGAAGCGCTCGATGCTGCGCTCGAAGGCGTGCCCAGGCGGCGCCGCATAGGACACGAGCAGCGCGTCTGGGCCGCGGCCAGGATCGTGCCGCGACGCCGAGAGCCCGCCGACAACGACGCCCGACCGCGCGAGACGGCGCAGAGCCTCCGCCTCGCTGGGCGCGTTGCTGGGCAGATGCACGACCACGTGCAGCCCGGCCGCGAGGCCTGAGACGCGAAGCTGGGGCAGGCGAGCGGCGAGACGCCCCACCGTGTGGTCCCGCCGCCGCCGGTACGTCAGGCGCATCCGACGGACCTGCCGCTCGTATGCGCCCGTGCTCACCAGATGGGCGAGCGCAAGCTGATCGATCGAGGAGGCTCCGGCGTCGGCCAACCGCTTCTGCTCGACGATCGGCGAGATCCACTGCGGCGGCGCGACGAGCCAGCCCAGCCGCAGTCCTGGGGCCAAGGTCTTGCTGGCCGTCCCTGCATAGATGACCAAGTCCGGAGCGCGGGATTGAAGCGACGCGGGCGGCTGGCGGTCGTATCGGAACTCCCCGTCGTAGTCGTCCTCGACGATCACTCCCCCGGTTGCAGCCGCCCACGCCAGCAGCTCGGTTCGGCGGGCCGGGCTGAGCGCCACGCCTACGGGGTGCTGGTGCGACGGCGTGACGACGACCCCGGACAGCCGGGCGGCATCGACCCCCGCCAGCGACGCCCCGGCCGAGTCCACCGGGAGCCCGTCGACGGCAAGCCCACGGGACTCGACGATCCGGCGATGCTGCTCGAGATTCGGGTTCTCCATGCCCAGATGCGTCGCGCCGCGATCCGCGAGCTCCTGCGCAATCAGGCTCAGGCCCTGGGTGAAGCCGCCGCAGATCACGATCCGCTCGGGGCTCGCTATGACCCCGCGCGAGCGCCCGAGCATCTGCGCCAGCGCGGCCCGCAGCTCGATCCGGCCCTGCATGTCCCCGTTGCCGAATGCCTCGCTCGACGCCGTGCGCATCACATGACGTATCGCAGCGGACCACTGCGCGCGGGGGAAGGCGCTGAGGTCTGGGTACCGGGGCCGCAGGTCCAGGATGTCGGGCTCGGCCGGCCGCCGGGCGGACGGCGGGCGGTTCGGCCCCGACTGGGCCGCAGCGACGGTAGTGGCGGCTCCGGCGCGAGTCCGCAGCAGTCCCTCCGTGCGCAGCCGCTCGTAGGCGTCGACGACTGTGCCCCGAGCCAGCCCGAGGTCCGCGGCCAACGCACGGGTCGAGGGCAGGGGCGACCCGGCCGGCAGCCGGCCGTCCCGGATGGCGCTGCGCAGAGCGGCCTCAACCGCTGTGCGACGGGGCCCTTCCGGGCCCAGCTGCAGCTCGAGCAGCCGGCCGCGGCCGGGCACCGGCAGAGGCGTCGACGGAGACGTCGACGGAGGCATCTGCTCACTGGTCCAGTGATCTGGCATCGTCACTGGATCATATAAGCGAACCGGTTCCTGGATACCGTCGGTCCATGACGACGCCGCCCCTCACCGATCGCCCTGCCCACGCGCCCTACGAGCCTCGCCTCGATCTAGCCGCTCTGGCCCCCGCCTTCGCCAAGGCGCAGGCGACCATCGGCGCCGCCGTCCGCGCATCGGGCATCGAACCGGCGCTCGGGGAGCTCATCAAGATCCGCGCCTCGCAGATCAACGGCTGCGCCTTCTGCCTCGATATGCACATCCAGGACGCCGCGGCGATGGGCGAAACCGCGCCGCGGCTGCACCTGCTCGCGGTGTGGCGGGACGCGCCGTTCTACACCGATCGGGAGCGGGCCGCGCTCGCACTGACCGAGGCCGTCACGCTCGTTGCGACCGATGGGGTTCCCGACGACGTCTGGTCGGCGGCCGCGGCAATGTTCTCGCCCCAGGAGCTCGCTGGGGTCCTGATGGCGATCGTGGTGATCAACAGCTGGAATCGGATGGGCATCGCCACCGGGCTGACGGCGGGCATCTATCACCGAACCGCTGAGCACCCGTGACGCGCATCGAGCCGCGGACGCTCGCAGCACAGGCCGGTGCGCTTCGCGACCTGCACACGGGCGGCGCGCCGCTGATCCTGCCCAACGCCTGGGATGTGTCCTCGGCGCGGGCCGTCGTGTCCGCCGGCTTCGCGGTCGTGGCGACGACCAGTGCCGGACTGGACGACAGCCTGGGCTTCGGCGATCACAACGTGGCCGACCCCGCCGTTGTCCTCGACGCCATTGGGCGCATCGCCCGGGCCGTCGACGTCCCGGTGACCGCGGACCTCGAAGGCGGCTTCGGGTTCGGCGCCGATGAGCTGGTTCATCGCATGCTCAGTGCCGGTGCGGTGGGCTGCAATATCGAGGACACCGACTACGCGGCGACGGATGCCTCGGACCTGGTGCCGATCGACATCCAGGCGGCGCGCATCGCCGCCATCAAGGCCGCGGGCCGCGCCGCCGGCGTGGACATCGTCCTCAACGCCCGGATCGACCTATGGATCAAGGGGGTTGGCGCGAACGATGGGCAGCGGCTGGAGGAGACGATGGCCCGGGCGGCTGCGTACCGTGCGGCCGGCGCGGATTGCGTCTACCCGATCGCAGCGCACGGGGCGGAGATGATTGCGGCGCTGGTCGGCGCGGGGCCCGTGAACATCATGGTTCGGCCCAATGGCCCGACGATCGAGTCGCTGACGGGCCAAGGCGTCCAGCGGATCAGCACAGCGTCCCTGCTGCACGGAGCGGCGCAGCGGGACCTCGCCGCTCGCCTTGCGCATCTCCGGGCGGGACGGCTTCCCGAGGCGCTCGGCTAGAGCTCCCAGGTGATCTTCGCGTCGCTGTCCCAGCGCCGGCAGGCGGTGAAGATGCCTTCGTGCTCCTCGGCGATGCCGTCGACGCCGGCCAGGACGGCCATCACCTCGCCGAGCTGCTCCGTGCGCACGCCGCGGGCCAGGGTGATGTGCGGCGTCCACGCGCCGGGCGCCATCCGGGCGCCTCGGCCATCCAGGCCATCGAGGCGAGCCGCGATCTCGGCGTGCACGCCCAGGAGTGCATCGCTGGCAATGATCGCCCGCGCCACCACATGCCGTCGGCCCGGGAACCAGATCACGCCGCCGACCCGCATCGGCATCGGCAGGGCCGCCTCGACCACCGCACTCAGCCCCGCGTCGATCGCCGCGGGAATCGCATCGGCGACAGCGAGGGTCACGTGCGGCCAATTGGTCAGCGATCCGTGCCGGACCTGGCTGGGCAGCCCCGCCGCCTCCAGGGCCCGCCACTGCGTCCAGATCCAGTCGTCGACAGCGTGGTCGGCGAGCAGCTCAACCGACTGGACCATGACACCGCTCCCATAGCTCCGCAACCGATCGGGCTGGGCGCGCTCTGTTCCCAGGCTGGCCCCGTTGGCAGGATGGTGCCCGTGGACCACCTGACGAGCACATCCAAGATTCCCGGCGTGACGCTGGTCGACCACCAATTCCAGATCCCGCTCGATCATGCCAAGCCCGACGGCGACTCGATCATGGTGTTCGCCCGCGAGGTCGCCGATCAGGACGCCGACGCGGACAAGCCGTATCTGGTGTTCCTGCAGGGCGGGCCCGGCAGCGAGGCGCCTCGCCCACCCCGGGCGCTGTCGGGCTGGGTCACCCGGGCGCTCAAGGATTACCGCGTGCTCATGCTGGACCAGCGCGGTACGGGACGCTCCACGCCGATCGGCACGCTGCCGAGGCTCACGCCGGTCGAGCAGGCGCAGTACCTGACGCACTTCCGCGCCGACTCGATCGTCCGCGATGCCGAGTGGATCCGCCGCGCGCTGGGCGTCGACACGTGGAGCGTGCTCGGCCAGTCGTTCGGCGGATTCTGCACGCTGCGCTACCTGTCGCACTCCCCCGCGGGGCTGCGCGAGGCCTTCTTCACCGGTGGGCTGCCTCCCGTCTTCGCACACGAGGGCGTCGGCATCGATGAGGTCTACCGCGCGACGTTTGCCACCACGCTGGAGCGCAACCGGCGCTTCTATCACCGTTTCCCGGGCGATCTGCCGCGAGTCGAGGCACTGCAGGCGCACCTTGGCGAGCAGGACGTCCGGCTGCAGAATGGCGACCGCCTCACCGGGCGGCGGCTGAAGCTGGCCGGCCAGGCGCTGGGCAGCAGCGATGGCGAGGAGTCGCTGCATTACCTCCTGGAGCTGCCGTTCGACTCCCCCGCCTTCCTCTACGACGTCGAGGCAACGGCCCACTTCGCCCGCAATCCGCTGTACGCGATCCTGCACGAGGCCTGCTGGGCCGACGGCTTCGCCACGAACTGGTCGGCGTCGCGCGTCCAGCCCGAGCAGTATCAGACCGACAGCACGCTATTCACTGGCGAGCACGTGTTCCCGTGGCTGTTCGAGGACTTCGCCGCGTTGGCCCCGCTGCGCGAGGCAGCCGAGATCCTCGCGGCCCACGAATGGCCCCCGCTCTATGACGTCGAGGCCCTGCGCAACAACGAGGTTCCGTGCGCGGCGGCCATCTACGGCGATGACCTCTACGTGCCGCGCCAGTACTCCGAGCAGACCGCGTCGCTGGTTGGCGGCCTGCGCCCGTGGCTCACCAACGAGTACGAGCACGGCGGCCTGCGCGCCGACGGAGCCCGCGTGCTGGGCCGGCTGATCGACCTCGCCCGCGACCGCATCTGAAACGGCGGAACTTTTGGCAATGGTTTGTCGCCCAGCGACACACCATTGCCGCCAGTTGCCCGGAAACAGGGGGTCAGCGGCCCTCGAAGATCGGGTCGCGCTTCTCCAGGAAGGCCGCGCGGGCCTCCTTGCCGTCCCGCGACGCGAAGGCCTTGCCGATCGAGACGATCTCCAGCCGCAGCTGGGCCTCGAGGTCGATCGCGGTGGTCGCCTTCACGACGGTCCGCTTGGTCAGCCGCGCGGTGATGGGCGACACCTTCGCCAACTGCTGGCAGTACTCCTGCAGCCGCGCGTCGAAGTCCTCGGGCTCCACGACCTCGCCCACGATGCCCAGCGCGAGGGCCTCGTCGGCGTCGACGGTCGCGCTCTCCAGCAGGAAGCGCATCGTCTTCTCGTAGCCGATCAGCTGCGACAGCGTGAACGTCATCCCGCCATCGGGCGAGCCGCCGATGCGCGGGTAGCCGGCCAGGATCCGTGCGCCACGGGCCATCAGCCGGATATCGCAGGCCAGCGCGAGCGACAGCCCCGCCCCGACAGCAACGCCGTTGAGCCCGCCGACGATCGGCTTCTCGCACTGCTCGCGGAAGACCAGCGGGAACTGGCTCGGCCAGCCCAGGTCGTCCAGGTAGCGCACGAGGTCGGAATTCGGGTTGGTGTCCTCGCCGGATCCGCTGAGGTCCAGGCCCGAGCAGAACGCGCCCTCGGATCCGGTGATCGCGATGACCCAGACATCGTCGTCCAGCGCCGCTTCCTTGACCGACGTGATGATCCCCCACACCAGCTCGGTGTTCAGCGCGTTGCGCACCTCCGGACGGTTCAGCTTGATCGTCCGGACGTGGCCGATATCGGTGATCTGCAGGACATCGCTCATAGCGGGGAACTCCTCTGCGGCTCGGCAACGCTGTCGGCGCCTCGATTGGCTCGGACCCTAGTCCGGACGTCGCGCTGCGGGCAGGCCCGAATCGGCAGTTAGTCGGCGAACGACTCGATGATCAGGCTCGACGCCGGCCACGCCGTCGGTGACCACCTAGAGCATCAACTGCATCTGAATCGTGTCGACCCACCCGCCGAATTTGAAGCCCACATCGCGCAGGACGCCGGCGTCGAGGAAGCCCGCGCGCGCGTGCAGCGCCACCGACACCTCGCCCGGCGCGGCGATCACCGCGATGACGCTGCGGGCCCCGGCGGCCCGCGAGCGCTCGAGCAGCTCAGTCAGCAGCGGCCGCCCGATCCCGCGCCCCGTTGCCGTCGGGGCCAGGTAGATCGAGTCCTCGACGGTGAACCGGTACGCCGATTTGGGCCGGAACTGCGACACGTAGGCGTAGCCGAGCACCTCGCCGTCGACCTCCGCGACGAGGACCGGCCAGCCGTCGGCCTGCATGTGCGCCACCTTGCCGGCCCACTCAACGGACGTCAGCGGCGTCTCGTCGAAGGTGATGACGGTATGCAGGACGTAGTGCGCGTAGATCGCGCTGAGCGCCTCGGCATCGCCGGGCACCGCGTCGCGCAGGATCAGCTCGCCGGCCATCTCAGGCTCCTCGGATCTCGTCGAATGCGGCAGCGTAGGCGAACGCCCCGCGCACGAACGGGTCCCAGGCGCGCAGCGTCCGGACCTGGAAATGCTCGCCCCAGCTCGCGTCCGGCGGCTCCAGGCCCAGTGGCACGGCGAGCACGAAGCCGAACCGGCCGTAGTAATCGGGCGAGCCGAGCAGGAAGACGGCGGGCTCGTCGAGGGCATCGGCCGCGCCGATCACCGCGTGCATGAGGGCGGACCCGATCCCGTCGCGCTGGCGATACGGGAGCACCCCGATCGGCCCGAGCCCGACCGACGGCTGGCCGGCCAGCGTGCCCCGGCTGCCCACGACGTGCCCGGCGACCGCCCCGTCGATCACGGCCACGAGGGACAGCGCCGGCAGCGCGCCGGTGTCCCGGAGCCGATCGGCGAGCCAGGCCTCGGCGACCTCGCCGCTTCCTGTGAGCCCCGAGGAGCGCGGCGCCGAGGAGAAGGCCGCGGTGTGGACGGCGTGGATAGCGGCCTCGTCCCCGGGTCGCTCGCGGCGCACGATCATGGGCCGAAGTGTGGCCGATCCGTCCCCGCCCGCCAACTGGGTTGCGCGAGCTGGCGGCGGTGAAATGACAGGATCGCCCCCGTGCGCGTACGGGATCCACAGGACCGCAGGTGGAGGGTCCGCCGACGGTGGACGCCGTGGCGCCGACGCGTCCGCAATGTCGACCCGCTCGATGCGCTGAGCATGCCCAGCCTCCCCGGCGGCGATGACCCGATCAGCATCATCCTCACCGTGCTGGGGCTGATCGTGCTCATCCCCGTCGTCATCCTGCTGGCGCTCGCGCTTCTGGAGGTGCTGCTGCTCCTGCTGCTGATCCCGGTGCCGGTGTAGCCCCTCAACTCGGGGCAATGGTTTGTCGCTCAGCGACAGACCATTGCCAAAAGTTCCGCCTGCAAGCGGGGTCAGACGGGTCTGGCTTCGGCGGCGATCGCGTAGGCCGCCGCCACCAGCGCGGCGTTGCCCGGCGCGGGCGTCCCGTCCGGCAGCGTCACCGTGTCCTCGAAGCCGATCCGGGTCTGCAGGCCACGCACCGCCGCGTGCCGCACGGCGCGCCAGACATCCGGCCCGCCGCCGTGCAGCAGCACCGGCGTCACCCCATCGACGGCCCGGATACGGGCCAGCATGTCGTCGGCCACCGCCTCGAAGTCCGGCATCGGCCGCAGCTCGATCATCAGGCGCAGGCACGCGCCGCGCGACGGCGACGCCGCCCAATTGGCGACGGCCTGCGGGTGGAACAGCCCCGCCTCGATCCCGACCCCGCGGGCCTCGAGCACGGCCGCGACCGCGTCGGACCCGTCCTCGCTCCAGTTCACCGACGCGAAGTCCGGCAGGACCGTCCAGGCGGAGACCGCCGCCACCCGCTGGGCCGCATCGGGCATCGCCCATGCGCCGGTCGTGACGCCCAGGGCAAGGGTCGGGGCGGCCGCCCGCACGGCGCGCACGGCGGCGGCCACCGCATCCGCGTCCAGGGTGTCGACGCCGTCTGCATCCTTCGGATGGAAGTGCACCGCGCGCGCCCCGGCTGCGGCGGCGGCCACCGCCTCGGCCGCTATCGCCTCGGGCGTGATCGGCAGGGCGGGGTTGTCCGACGGGAGGCGGGCGCCGTTCAGACAGGCTTTGATCCACATGGGCCCATCATCACGGCACCGGCCGCCCACGGGGAAGGGCTACTCGGCGAGCTTGGCGATGGACTGGGCCCAGAGGAAGAACTTGTTCGTGCCCAGGTCCTTGATGGTCTTGATGTTGAACGCGGCCTTGAGGTGCTCGGCGTCGGAGTCGCTGACGCCCTGCAGCGCGGCGACGGGCGCGGACGCCAGTTCCTCGACGGACTTGCCCTCGTACGCCTTGTCGACCTTGGTGTCGATGCCTGCCATGGTTCCTCCTTCTCGGGGGTGGTCACAACCGCCGCGAACCGTACCGCCGGAAGGCGACACAGACGAGACCCCCGCATGGGCAGACCACCCGACCCCACGCCGTCGGCACGCAAGAAGCAGCCTGCCCGGCGTGCGCACCCCGTTTCGGACGGCGAACGACCGGTTCGACGGCGGTCGGCGCGTCTGCGGGAGCGACCGCGCCGCGGACGCGACGATGGACGGCTGAGCGGGTGACCTGTACATGGGCGGCGTCGAGCCGCCACCAGCCGAGCGAGGAGGCAGATGGGCGCGCAGGCGCGGCGGCGACTTCGCGGCCTCGACGGACTGCGGGCTCTGGCTGTCCTGGGCGTCGTGGTGTTCCATCTGGACTCCCAGCTCGTGCCGGGCGGGTTCCTCGGCGTCGACGTGTTCTTCGTGATCAGCGGGTTCCTCATCACCCGCCTCATCGCGCTGGAGGTCATCGATACCGGCACGCTGGGCCTGCGCGGCTTCTACATCCGCCGGGCCCGCCGGCTGCTGCCCGCGGTTCTCGTCCTGCTCGCCGCGGTCAGCCTCGGCAGTTGGCTGGTGTGGCCCGATCAACTTCCGAGCCTGGCCGGCGCGGTGCTGTCCAGCCTCGCCTACGTCACGAACTGGTGGCTCATAGCCGACAACCAGTCGTACTTCGTGTCCTCCGGGCGTCCGTCGATGCTCCAGCATCTGTGGTCGCTGGCCATCGAGGAGCAGTTCTACCTGATCTGGTCGGCGGTGCTGCTGGGCGCGGCGATGTTCCTGGGCCGGGACGGCCGCCGGATCACCGGGCCGCGGCTGGCCCGCGTCATCGCACCGCTGGCGCTCCTGCTCGCGGCCGGCGCGACGGCGTGGTCGACGGTGCTGGCCGTGCAGTCCGATCTGCCGTACGGCGGCAGCACCTCGCGCGTCTACTTCGGCGCCGACACCCACGCGGCCGGGCTGTTCCTCGGCTCGATGGCCGGTGTGCTCGCCGCGGCGACGGCCACCCGCACAGTGTTCGACGTGCGGAGCCGGCGCGGCGCGATCGGGCTGGGCATCACGGACGGCCTCGGCTTCCTCGCCCTCGCCGCACTCGGCTGGCAATTCCTGCATGTGGACGAGTTCCGTCCGGCGCTCTACCGCGGCGGGTTCACCCTGATCGCGTTCTTCGCCCTCATCGCGGTGCTCTGCGCCGTCCGCCGGCACAGCGCTCTCGGCAGCGTCCTGGAGCTCCGGCCGCTGCGCTGGCTCGGCGAGCGGTCGTACTCGATCTACCTCTGGCACTGGCCGATCGCGACTGTGACGCGTCCGGGCTACGACGTGCACGGCAATGAGACGGCGCTGAACCTGGCCCGCCTGGCGCTGATCGTGGTCGTCGCCCACCTGTCCTACCGGTGGATCGAGACGCCTATCCGCTCGGGGCGGGTGTCGGTGCGGGCGATCGCCGCGCTGGCTCGCCCACGCGCCGGCCTCGCCTTCGCGCGACTGCAGGCGTCGGTCTGGATGTCGACGCCGCGCACCCGCTGGGCGCCGCGGCTGCCGCGGGTCTCCTCGGTGCTGGGCGCGGGGGTCGCCGCGGCTGCGGCGGTCTGCCTGATGGTCGCCGTGCAGTCCGTGCCCAAGAGCGCGGCAGTGGCGCTCCAGCTGGGGGCGACGTCCCAGCCGGGGCTTTCGGGGACGGCGCCCGTCTCGCCGCCGGCCGACCCATCGACGTCGGCTGGCGCCCCGGTAACGACGGGCCTTGGAATGACGGCCGCGGGAACCACCGCTCCGGGAACGGCTGCTGCGGGGACATCGGCGCCGGTGCCGGTGCCGGCGGCGACCTCAGCCAGCCCGCTGCCTCCGCCTCCGCCGCCGTCGATCAGCGCCTACGGGGACTCGGTGCTGCTCGGCGCCGCCCCCGCGATCCAGCCCTCGACCGCCCGCTTCGACCTCGACGCCGTGGTGGGCGTCCAGGCCAACAAGGTGCTTGACGCCATCATGGCCGCGCGCAACGCCGGCGGCCTGGCGCCGATCGTGCTGATCCACATCGGGAACAACGGGGTCATCTCCCCCAGCCAGCTGAACGGCACCCTCTCCGCGCTGGCCGATCGCAGCCGCGTCATCGTGGTCAACGACAAGCTGGCCCGCGACTGGCAGGACCCGAACAACGAGACGATCGCGTCGGTGGCCCGTCAGTTCGGCAATGTCGAGCTGATCGACTGGTTCGCGACCTCGACGCCGCACCCCGAGTGGTTCGTGGCCGACGGCATCCACCTGAACAGCGCCGGCCGCGCGGCGTACGCCG
>JAOPVO010000323.1 GCA_025966155.1 Pseudonocardiales bacterium | reverse complement strand
GCGGAGCCCAGGGCCGCGCCGGCTTCGGCGGCAGCTCGCCCGCCACCCCGGCGCTGCTGGCGCGGGTAGCCGCGCTGCCCCCGGCCATCGGGGATCCCGAGATCGCCCCCGAGGTGGCGCGGGCCGCCGAGCCGCACTTCCGTCTGCGGACGCTGATCGCCCCGGTCCGCAGCGTGCTCATGCTCGGCCTGCTGTTCGTCGCCCTCGATGCCGTCGCCCAGCTCATCGTGCCCGCCCTCGTGCGGGTCGGTATCGACGATGGCGTCACCCGAGGTTCCGTCAGCACGCTCATGGTCATCGGGGTGTTCGCCCTTGCCGTCATCGTCGCGGACTGGGGCATCAGCCGGGCCGGGCTGATGATCACCGGCCGCACCGGCGAGCGGCTGCTGTACCTGCTGCGCATCAAGACCTTCGCGCACCTCCAGCGGCTGGGGCTGGACTACTACGAGCGCGAGCTCGGCGGCCGGATCATGACGCGGATGACCACCGACGTCGATGCGCTGTCGAACTTCCTGCAGACCGGCCTCACCACGATGCTCGTTAGCCTGCTCACGCTGAGCGGCGTGCTGGTGGCGCTGATCGCGCTCGATGCAGGGCTGTCCCTGGTGCTCGTGGCGATGCTGCCGGTGCTCATCGCCGCCACGCTGGTGTTCCGCGCCAAGGCCGTGCCCGCCTATGTCGAGGCGCGCGAGCGGGTCAGCGCGGTCAATGCCCAGTTCCAGGAGGAGATCTCCGGGCTGCGCACCACGCAGGCGTTCGTCCGCGAGGAGCGAAACACCGGCACCTACCTGCACGCGGCCAAGCGCTACCGCGATTCGCGCCTGCGGGCCCAGACGTACATCGCCACCTATTTCCCGTTCGTCCAGCTGCTCAGCGACTTGGCCGCGGCCGCGGTGCTGGGCTTCGGCGCCGTTCGCCTGCGCGATGGCTCGCTGACCGCGGGCGCGCTGATCGCGTTCTTCCTCTACCTCGACGCGTTCTTCTCCCCCGTCCAGCAGCTGTCCCAGGTGTTCGATGGCTACCAGCAGTCGTCGGTGGGCCTGTCCCGCCTCCGCGATCTGCTGCGCACGCCGACCTCCACGCCGGCCGCCGTCGACCCGCGGCACCTGCCGCGCCTCCGCGGCGAGATCGAGCTGCGCGATGTCCGCTTCCGCTACTCCGGCGCGTCGACCGATGCCATTCATGGCCTGTCGATGCGCATCGCCCCGGGCGAGACCGTCGCGCTGGTCGGGGAGACCGGCGCGGGCAAGTCCAGCGTGGTCAAGCTGATCGCCCGGTTCTACGACGCGACCGGCGGGCAGGTGCTGGTCGACGGCTATGACGTGCGCGATCTGGACCTCGCCGACTTCCGCGGCCGGCTGGGCCTGGTGCCGCAGGAGCCGTACCTGTCGCCGGGCACAGTGCGCGACGCGATCGCCTATGGGCGCCCCTCGGCCACCGATGCGCAGGTCGAGGCCGCGGCCCGCGCGGTCGGCGCGCACGACATGATCGCCACACTGTCGAACGGCTACCTGCACGACGTCGGCGAGCGGGGCACGAACCTGTCGGCGGGCCAGCGCCAGCTGGTGGCCCTGGCCCGGGCGCAGATCGTCCAGCCCGACATCCTGCTGCTCGACGAGGCCACCGCCGCCTTGGACCTGGCGTCGGAGGCCGCGGTCACGGCGGCGACGGCGACGCTGGCCCAGCGGCGCACCACGATCGTGGTGGCGCACCGCCTGACCACCGCGGCCCGCGCCGACCGCATCATCGTGCTCGACCACGGGGCGGTGGTGGAGTCCGGCACGCACGCCGAGCTGCTGGCCGCCGATGGCGCCTATGCGTCGCTCTGGGCCGCCTACGCCGATCGCCCGGTCGAGGTCAGCGACTCCGTCGCCAGCTGAGCCCGGAACCCGCCAGAACCCCGAACTCGTGGACAAGGTTGGCCGCCCAGCGACAAACCATTGCCAAAAGTTCCGCCCTAGGCGGGGGTCAGGCGGACCGTCACCGTCAGGCCGCCGCCGGGGTTGGCCGTCGCCTGGATCGACCCGCCGTGCGCGGCCACGATCGAGCGCGCGATCGTCAGCCCCAGCCCGACCCCGCCGCCGTGATTCAGCCGCTCGCCGGTCATCCGCCGGAACGGCTCGAACAGCCCGGCCACCAGCTCCGGCGGCACCGCGGGGCCGGTATTCGACACCGTCAGCGAGCTATCGATCTCCACAACCACGTCGACCCGGCCGTCGGGCACGTTGTACTTGATGGCGTTCGACACCAGGTTGCTGACCAGCCGCTCGATCAGCGGGGCCTCGCCGATGACGCTGGCCGGAGCCGCCGAGACGGCAAGCACCACCCCAGCGTCGGCCGCCGTGCGATTGAAGCCGGCCGCGACCTCCTCGACGATCGCGTCCAGGCGCTGCGGCGTCCGCGCCATCAGCCCGCGCTCGGTCTCGGCCAGCGTGAGCAGGCCGTCGATCAGCTTCTCGTTGCGCTCGTTGGTGGCCAGCAGCTGGCGGGACAGCAGGTCCAGCTGATCCGGCGTCAGGGCCGACGACAGGCTGACCTCGATCAGCGCGCGCTGCGTGGCTAGGGGCGTCCGAAGCTCGTGCGAGGCGGACGATGCGAACCGGCGCTGCGCCTCATAGCCCTCGGCCAGGCGGTTGAGCATCGCATCGATCTCATCGGCGAGGCGACGCGTCTCGTCCCGCGGCCCGGTGGCCCGCAGCCGCAGGCCCAGGCTGGTCGGGCCGAACCGACCCACATTGTCGGCTATTTGACGGATCGGGTGCATGACCCACAGCGCGATGAGCAGTGCAATCCCCACGAACGCCGCCGTCGCCGCGAGGACCAAGAACCAGGCGCCGGCGACGCTGTAGTTGAAGCAGTTGTTGATCCGGCTCGGCCACGCGCTATCACACGCAACGAAGCCATTGCGGTAATAGCGGACGATATTGGTCATCGAATAGGACGCGAAGTCCACATAGAAGTACGCGATCGGGCAGCTGATGACGATCGCGATCGCCGCACGCCGGCGGGGCGTGAACTGCACGCCTAGAGGCCGATCCGGTAGCCGACGCGCGGCACGGTGAGCAGGACCGGCGGATCGCCGAGCTTGCGCCGCAGCGTCATCACCGCGACCCGCACGGCGTTGGTGAACGGATCGGCATTCTCGTCCCATGCCTTCTCCAGGAGCTCCTCGGAGCTGACGACGTCGCCGTTCGCGTGCATGAGCACGGACAGCACGGCGAACTCCTTGGGCGTGAGATCGAGCAGCCGCCCGTCGCGGAAGGCGCGATGCTTGGGGACGTCCAGCACGATGCCGCTGTGCTCGACCACCGGGGCCGCGCCTGTCGGGGGCCGGCGGGCCAGGGCGTGGATTCGCGCGGCCAACTCGGCGAACGCGAACGGCTTGACGAGGTAATCATCGGCGCCGAGGCCCAGGCCATCGACGCGATCGCGGATGCCGCTGGCCGCGGTGAGGATCAGGATGCGCGCGGGCGAGCC
>JAOPVO010000313.1 GCA_025966155.1 Pseudonocardiales bacterium | reverse complement strand
GTCAGGGTACCGGCCGATGCGCACAGCCGCCCGCCGTACTGTCGTGGGGTGCTCGCGCTCTTCCTCCGCCCCCGGTATCTCGTGGTGTGGCTGCTCGTTGCTGTCGTGGCCGCCGGCTGCGGCGTCGCCGGGTACTGGCAGTGGCAGCGGCTGCACGAGAAGCACGCGGCGAATGTCGAGCTGCGCTCCAACAGCAAGGGCGCGCCCATCGACGTGCAGGATCTGCTGCCCGACGCCAGCAGCCCCGATGCGGTCAGCGCGGCCAAGGACGCCAAGTTCCGCCAGGTGAGCGCGACCGGCGTGTACGACCCCGCGGGCGAGGTCGTGGTGCGCGGCCAGACGGTCGGGTCCACCGATGAGGGCGCCGGCGAGCTCGGCTTCCTCGTTCTGACTCCCCTCCGGCTGCAATCGGGCGAGACGGCGCTGGTCGTCCGCGGCTTCATCAAGGCGACGCAGGACGCCACGGCCACGCCGGTCGTGCCGGCGCCGCCGACCAGCCAGGTCAGCGTCACCGCACGGGTGATGCCGGCCGAGAGCAAGCACGACAAATACGGCGAGCTCCCGCAGCGGCAAGTGGATTCCATCAACTCCGCCGATGCCCGGACCCGGCTGGGCACACCGGTGCTGGCGGGGTATCTGGAGCTCGATGCGGATCAGCCCGGTGGCAGCGGGCTCACCGCGATCCCCGCCCCGGACCTATCCAACCCGGCCGGCGGCGCGATCGAGCCCCAGCATCTGGCCTACGTCATCCAGTGGTTCGTGTTCGCGCTGCTGGCGCTGATCCTGCCGTTTGTGCTGGCGCGGGCGGACTTGCGGGTCAGCACCGCACCGCGGGCGTCCCGGCCAACCGGACCGCGGCGGCTGTCGGCCACCAGCGGCGCCCAGCCCGCGCCCCTTGGGGACGAGGCGCTGGACGACGAGGCGCTGGACGACGACGCACACGCCGCCGAGGACCGCGCCGACAACGACCGGCGGGCGGCCAAGCTGGCCGACCGCTACGGCCGGTAAGCCAGGTTCGGGGGCGACCCGCAGGCAGCTAGACGCGGGCCGGCAGCGCCGCGATGGCGGCCAGCCAGTCCTCGGAGTTGCGGCCCTGGCCAGGCTCGTTCATCTCCGCGAATCGCACGATGCCGTCGATGTCCACCAGGAAAGTGCCGCGGTTGGCGAACCCCTGCTGATCGTTGAAGACGCCGTAGCGCATCGCGACCTCGCCGTGGGGCCAGAAGTCGGACAGGATCGGGAACGAGTAGCCCTCCCGCTCGGCGAAGATCTTCAGCGAGTACGGCGAATCGACGCTGAGCGCGACGATCTGCACATCGTCGTTCTGGAAAGAGGCAATGTCGTCCCGCACCGCACACAGCTCGCCCGTGCAGATGCCGGTGAACGCCGCAGGATAGAAGACGAGCAGCACCGCCCGATCGCCGCGCAACGACGAGAGGGTGAACTCCTCGTTGTTGTAGTCCTTGAGCGTGAAGTCCGGGGCGAATGCCCCGACCTCGACCGGCGTCCGCGTCATCGCCGGCTACTTCTTGGCCGGCTTGGCCTTGCCCGCGTTGGCCTTCGGAGTCGCCAGACGCGAGCCGGACCAATTGCCGACCGTGAGCGTCGACGTCTGCGAGAGGCCCGCGGTGGGCGCGGCCTCGGCGATGTCCGAGGGCTCGACGTGGCCGGCCTGGCCGCGCTTGGGCGTCATCAGCCAGACCAGGCCGGTGTCGGCCAGCGGCCCGATCGCATCCACGAGGGTGTCGACCAGGTCGCCATCGTCCTCTCGGAACCACAGCAGGACAACGTCGGCGACCTCGTCGGAATCCTCATCGACGAAGTCGTCGCCGATCAGGTCGGCGATCGAATCGCGCAGGTCGGCATCGGAGTCGTCGTCGTAGCCGATCTCGAGCACGACAGAGCCGTCCCTGACGCCAAGGCGCTCAGCGAGCGATGTACCCGCTGCACTGGCCCCTACGTCGTTCGATCGGCTCAGGTCCCCAGTAGCCGGGGTGGTGCTCACGTCGTGCCTCCTCGTGGTCCGCCCATGCCGCCAGCAGGCAACGCGGGCTTTGTCTAGATGTAGTCCACCACAGTGCAGGCTAACGGCCAACGGCGGCGCCCGAAGTCTGCCCGTCCTTTAGTTGTGGGCAGATAACCGGCCGGTGACGAGCCTGTTACACCGGACACAACCCACACGGCTAGGGGAAGTGACACCATGGCTGCGTGACCGAGGATCTGCGCACCATCATCACCGACGGCCTACCCAGCCAGCTGCCAGATATCGACCGCGAGGAGACTCGCGAATGGCTTGAATCGTTCGATGCGGCCATCGAGGCCGACGGCAAGCAGCGCGCGCGGTTCCTGATCCTGAAGCTGCTGGAGCGCGCCCGGGAGCGGCAGGTCGGCGTCCCCGCGCTGCGCAGCACCGACTACATCAACACGATCCCGCCCGAGCGCGAGCCTTGGTTCCCCGGCGACGAGCACATCGAGCGGCGGATCCGCGCCTACATCCGCTGGAACGCCGCCATCGCGGTATCCCGCGCAAACAAGCTGGTCGGCGTCGGCGGCCACATCGCCACCTACGCGTCGGCGGCGTCGCTGTACGAGGTCGGCTTCAACCACTTCTTCCGCGGCAAGGATCTCGCGTCCGGGATGGGCGACCAGATCTACTTCCAGGGCCACGCGGCGCCGG
Source organism: Pseudonocardiales bacterium (assembly GCA_025966155.1). Classification (GTDB taxonomy): domain Bacteria; phylum Actinomycetota; class Actinomycetes; order Mycobacteriales; family Jatrophihabitantaceae; genus RYN-150. Next base: position 2,433 of record JAOPVO010000313.1, on the reverse strand, counting down.
GCATCTATGCCCGGGCGTTCCTCGAGGGCCGCCTCTCCGAGCAGCACCTGGACGGGTTCCGCCAGGAGCGCTCGCGGGCGCCTTACGGCCTCTCGTCCTACCCCCACCCTCGGCTCATGCCGGACTTCTGGGAGTTCCCGACGGTCTCGATGGGCCTCGGCCCGATCGGCGCGATCTACCAGGCGCGGTTCAACCGCTACCTGCAGGCCCGCGGCATCGCCGAGACCGAGAATTCCCATGTGTGGGCCTTCCTCGGCGACGGCGAGATGGACGAGGTCGAGTCCCTCGGCGCCATCGGCGTCGCGGCGCGCGAGGAGCTGGACAACCTCACGTTCGTCATCAACTGCAACCTCCAGCGCCTCGACGGGCCGGTGCGCGGGAACGGCAAGATCATCCAGGAGCTGGAGTCCTACTTCCGGGGCGCCGGCTGGAATGTCATCAAGGTGATCTGGGGCCGCGACTGGGATCCGCTGCTGGCCCGCGACGGCGATGGCGCACTGGTGAACAAAATGAACACCACCCCGGATGGGGCGTTCCAGACCTTCTCGGTCGAGTCCGGCGCCTACGCCCGCGAGCACTTCTTCGGCGACGACCCGCGGCTGCGCAAGATGGTCGAGGCAATGACCGACGACGACCTGCGCAAGCTCTCGCGCGGCGGGCACGACTACCGCAAGGTGTACGCGGCGTTCAAGGCGGCGCGCGAGCACCACGGCCAGCCGACCGTGATCCTGGCCCACACCGTCAAGGGCTGGACCCTGGAGAACTTCGAGGGCCGCAACGCCACCCACCAGATGAAGAAGCTGTCGAAGACCGACCTCAAGGCCTTCCGCGACCGCCTCTACCTCGATATCCCGGACTCCGCGCTCGAAGCCGATCTGCCGCCCTACTACCACCCGGGCGAGAACAGCGACGAGATCCAGTACATGAAGGAGCGCCGCGCGGCTCTCGGCGGCGCACTGCCCAAGCGGGTCGTGCGCTCCAAGCCGCTTCCGCTTCCCGGCGCCGCGGTGTACGAGGAGCTCAAGGGCGGATCGGGCAAGCAGCAGATCGCGACTACTCAGGCGATCGTGCGGCTGTTCAAGGACCTCATCAAGGACAAGGAGATCGGCAAGCGCTTCGTGCCGATCATCCCCGACGAGGCCCGCACCTTCGGGCTCGATTCGATCTTCCCCACCGCGAAGATCTACAACCCGCACGGCCAGCTCTACGACGCCGTCGACCGCGACCTCCTGTTGTCCTACAAGGAATCCAAGCAGGGCCAGATCCTCCATGAGGGCATCAGCGAGGCCGGGTCCGTCGCGTCGCTGATCGCCGCGTCTACTGCGTACGCCACGCACTCCGAGCCGATGATCCCCTTCTACATCTTCTATTCGATGTTCGGGTTCCAGCGGACCGGCGACCAGTTCTGGCAGATGGCCGACCAGCTCGGGCGAGGCTTCGTGCTCGGCGCGACGGCCGGGCGCACCACGCTCACCGGAGAGGGCCTTCAGCACGCCGACGGGCACTCGCACCTGATCGCCTCAACCAACCCGGCGGTGATCTCCTACGACCCCGCCTTCTCCTTCGAGATCGCGCACATCGTGCAGGACGGGCTGCGCCGGATGTACGGGGACCCGCATGGGACCGGCCACGGCGAGGACGTCTTCTACTACATCACTGTCTACAACGAGCCGATCCACCAGCCGGCCGAGCCGGCGGGCGTCGATGTCGAGGGCATCCTGCGGGGCATGCACCTGTTCTCCCCAGCATTGGCGGTCGAGGGCCGGCCGCGGGCGCAGCTGATGGCGTCCGGCGTCGGCATGCCGTGGGCGCTTGAGGCGCAGCGGATGCTGGGCGCGGAATGGGGAATCGACGCCGATGTGTGGTCGGTGACGTCCTGGAACGAGCTGCGGCGCGACGCCGTCGAGTGCGAGGAGTTCAACCTCCTGCATCCCGAGGAGCCGGGCCGCATCCCGTACGTCACCACGCGGCTCGAGGGCTCGGCTGGGCCGGTGGTTGCCGTGTCCGACTGGATGCGCGCGGTCCCGGATCAGATCTCGCGCTGGGTCCCGATGCAGTACACCTCGCTGGGCACCGACGGATTCGGGTTCGCCGACACCCGCGGAGCCGCGCGCCGGTTCTTCCACATCGACGCGCCGTCGATCGTGGTGGCGACCCTCACTGAGCTCGCTAAGCGTGGCGAGGTCAAGCCCGAGGCACCGCGCGAGGCGCTGGAGCGCTACAACCTGCTGGACGTGTCGGCCGCTGGGGCCGGCAACACCGCCGGCGAGTCGTAACTCCCGGGCGCGTCGCTACCGGCCCCAGACCGCCCAGAGATGATCTTGAGGTTTTCCGTACCAGGGCACAGAAAACCTCAAGATCATCTTCGGGTCACTATCCACAACCGTCGCGCCATCCACAGCGCCGGGTTGACGCCGTGACGCGGCGGGATCT
>JAOPVO010000298.1 GCA_025966155.1 Pseudonocardiales bacterium | reverse complement strand
ACGCACCCGGGCCCGCGTGAGGACTCCCCGAACCTCGACGAGCCTGACGCCGACCCGGCGCGTGATGGCGATGCCGAGCCCGCCGATCCCGATCCCGATCCGGACGCCGCAGTCGATCGCGCAGTCGATGGCGCAGGAGGCTCGGGTATCGCTGGCGGTGGCCTCGAGAACAGCGCCGCCAGCCCGCCCGAGCGCGCCGATGCGCCCGATCGCGAGCGGGCCGCCACGGGCCCCGCAGCCGCCTCCACGGCGGCGGCGGACGAAACCGGTTCGCGCTAGCACCCCAGGCGCGGCACACTCTGGGGGTAGGGATAGGCGATCACCATCACATCGCCCCTGGGCTTCGCTCCGACGTAACCTGCCGGTAACGTGAAGCCCGCCTCACGGGCCGACGACGTCCCGGGCCTCACTGCGCATCACCGCTCGACCCGCGGCTCCACCTCTGCACGCCGTGGGAATGGGCGATGCCCGTACCGTTGACCGACCGAGGGGAGCGCTCGATGCCCGCTGCCGAGCCCAAGGCCACATCGCCCATTCGCTCATTGCCCGCATCGCTGGGCCGCACGTCGCCCGGTCGCACCGCGGCCGCCTTCAGCGCCGTGCCGGCCGCATCCGGGCTCTACGACCCCAGCTTCGAGAAGGACGCCTGCGGTGTCGCGTTCCTCGTCGATGTCCAGGGGCGACGCTCGCACTCCATCGTGGCGCAGGCCCTCGTGGCCCTGCACAACATGGATCACCGCGGGGCCGCGGGCGCCGAGGAGAACTCCGGCGATGGCGCGGGGCTGCTGATCCAGCTGCCGGACGACTTCCTGCGCACGACCTTCGCCGCCGACGGGATCCAGCTGCCCGCGGCCGGCCAGTACGCCGCCGGCATCGCCTTCCTGCCCGCCGATGACGCCCACGCCGCGACGGTCGTCGACCTCGTGGCCCAGGCCGCGGCCGACGAGGGCCTCGCCGTCCTCGGCTGGCGCCAGACCCCGATCGACTCCTCGTCCCTCGGCGAGCTGGCCCTCTCGGTCATGCCGCAGTTCCGCTATCTGGTGCTGGTGCCCGCCGAGTCAGTCAGCGCCGCGCCGGCCGATTCCGCGCCGATCGACTTGATGAACCTCGAGCGGCGCGCGTTCTGCGCCCGGAAGGTCGCCGAGCGGCTGGCCCGCGACGCCGGTCTCGAGCTCTACTTCCCGTCGCTGTCGGCCCGCACGATGGTCTTCAAGGGCATGCTCACGACCGGCCAGCTGGCTACGTTCTACCCCGACCTCGCCGACGCCTCGATGTCCAGCGCGATCGCCCTGGTGCACAGCCGGTTCTCCACCAACACGTTCCCGTCGTGGCCGCTGGCCCATCCGTTCCGCCTGATCGCCCACAACGGCGAGATCAACACCGTGCGCGGGAACCGCAACTGGATGCGCACGCGCGAGGCCCTGGTGTCCAGCGAGCTGCTGGCGGCCTACAGCGCGGCGGCGGACGGCGTGATCGACGGCGGCGCCCCCGGCGACATCAGCCGGCTGTTCCCGATCTGCACGCCCGATGCCAGCGACTCGGCCAGCTTCGACGAGGTCCTCGAGCTGCTGCACATGGCCGGGCGCAGCCTCCCGCACGCGGTGCTGACGATGATCCCCGAGGCGTGGGAGAACGCGTCCGGGATGGACGCCGCCCGCCGCGACTTCTACGCCTTCCACGCCTCGCTCATGGAGCCGTGGGACGGCCCCGCCTGCGTGACGTTCACCGACGGCACCCTGATCGGCGCCGTGCTCGACCGCAACGGCCTGCGCCCCGGCCGCTGGTGGCGCACATCGGACGACCTCGTCGTCCTGGCCAGCGAGGCCGGCGTCCTGGAGATCGATCCCGCGACCGTCGTGGCCAAGGGCCGCCTGCAGCCGGGCAAGATGTTCCTGGTCGACACCGCCTCCGGTCGGATCGTGTCCGACGACGAGGTCAAGGACCACCTGGCCGCCGAGCAGCCGTATGGGGAGTGGCTCGAGCGGGAGATGATCTCCCTCGAGGACCTCCCCGGGCGCGAGCACATCCAGTACTCCCACGAGTCGGTGGCGCGCCGCCAGCAGGTCTTCGGCTACACCGAGGAGGACCTGCGCCTGCTCATCGCGCCAATGGCGCGGACCGGCGGCGAGGCGCTGGGCTCCATGGGCACCGACACGCCGCTCGCGGTCCTGTCGGCGCGCCCGCGGCTGCTGTTCGACTACTTCGCCGAGCTGTTCGCGCAGGTGACGAACCCGCCGCTGGACGCGATCCGCGAGGAGCTCGTGACGTCGCTGTCGACCACGATCGGGCCCGAGGCCAACCTGCTTCTGCCCAGCTCCGACTCCTGTCGGCAGATCACCCTGCCCCGCCCGGTCATCGACAACGACGAGCTCGCCAAGATCTGGCACGCGGGGGAGTCCACCGGCTTCGCCTCGGCTGTGATCGACGGCCGCTACCTGGTCGCCGGCGGCGGCGCGGCGCTCGGCGAGGCCCTCGAGCGGGTGCGCCGGGAGAGCTCCGAGGCGATCAGCGGCGGCGCGCGCATCCTGATCCTCTCCGACCGCAACACCGACGTCGACTACGCCCCGATCCCGTCGCTGCTGCTCACCGCGGCCGTTCATCACCACCTGATCCGCACCAAGCAGCGCACCGATGTGGGCCTGCTGGTCGAGACCGGCGACTGCCGCGAGGTCCACCACGCGGCGCTGCTGGTCGGCTACGGCGCGGCGGCCATCAACCCGTACCTGGCCTTCGAGACGATCGAGGACGAGATCACGAACGGCCCGCTGGCCGATCTCGACCCGAAGAAGGCCATAGCGTCCTATGTCAAGGCGCTGTCCAAGGGCGTTCTCAAGGTCATGAGCAAGATGGGCATCTCCACGGTCGCGTCCTACACCGGCGCGCAGGTCTTCGAGGCGCTCGGCCTGTCCCATGACCTAGTCGAGGAGTACTTCACCGGCACCCCGTCGCGCCTCGGCGGCGTCGGGCTGGATGTGCTGGCCCAGGAGGTCGAGGCCCGCCACTCCCTCGCCTTCCCGACGAACGCGACGTCGCGCGCGCACCGCCGCCTGGATGTGGGCGGGGAATACCAGTGGCGGCGCGAGGGCGAGATGCACCTGTTCAACCCGCGCACCGTGTTCCTGCTCCAGCACGCGACCCGGGAGCGGCGCGAGGACGTGTTCGCCCAGTACTCCGCCGAGGTCGATGAGATGAACCGCGCCGGCGGCACGCTGCGTGGGCTGTTCGAGCTGCGCACCGGCGAGCGGACGCCGATCCCGATCGATGAGGTCGAGCCCGTCTCGGCCATCGTCAAGCGGTTCGCGACCGGCGCGATGTCCTACGGCTCGATCTCGGCCGAGGCCCACCAGACCCTGGCGATCGCGATGAACCGCATCGGCGGGCGCTCCAATTCCGGCGAGGGCGGCGAGGATGCCGACCGCTACACCCCTGACGGGAACGGGGACCTGCGCCGCTCGGCGGTCAAGCAGGTCGCATCCGGGCGCTTCGGGGTCACGAGCCACTACCTGGTCAACGCCGACGACATCCAGATCAAGATGGCGCAGGGCGCGAAGCCCGGCGAGGGCGGTCAGCTGCCCGGGTTCAAGGTGTATCCGTGGATCGCGCGGACCCGCCACTCGACGCCGGGCGTGGGGCTGATCTCCCCGCCGCCGCACCACGACATCTACTCGATCGAGGACATCGCCCAGCTCATCCACGACCTGAAGAACGCCAACAAGGACGCCCGCGTCCACGTGAAGCTGGTGGCCGAGGTCGGCGTCGGCACCGTCGCGGCAGGTGTGTCCAAGGCGCACGCCGACGTGGTGCTCATCTCCGG
>JAOPVO010000275.1 GCA_025966155.1 Pseudonocardiales bacterium | reverse complement strand
CCGTCGCCCGCCGCTTCGTCACCGCCCCCGCTCCGACCGCTTCCGAGAGCGGCGCGCAATGATTCACGCGGACATGGGCAGGCTCGACGTCCAGGTGCTCCGCGAGGCTTACGGGACCTTCCCGTCGGGCGTGACGGCCCTGTGCGCGCTGGTCGACGGCTCCCCGGTCGGGATGGCCGCGTCGTCGTTCACCTCGGTGTCGATGGACCCGCCGCTGGTCTCGATCTGCGTCGCCAACACCTCCTCGACGTGGGTGCGCCTCAAGCCGTCAACCCGCCTCGGGGTCTCGGTGCTCGCGGCGGCCCAGGAGGGCGCGGCGCGGCAGCTGTCGGCCAAGGCCGGCGACCGCTTCGCCGGGCTCGGCCTCGAGGTCACCGACGAAGGCGCCGTCCTGATCGAGGGATCCGCCGCCTGGCTCGACTGCACCCTGTTCGACGAGATCCCGGCCGGCGACCACACGATGCTGCTGCTGCGCATCGAGGCCCTCCGGACCTTCCCCGAGCAGCAGCCACTCGTCTTCCATGGCAGCGCGTTCCGCCAGCTGGCGCAGTAGCTCGCGCTACAGCTCGGCCAGCCCCGTCGTGGGGGACGACGCCAGCGCGTGGCGTCGCATGGGGATCCGGCCCGCCCTATAGGCGAGGCGCCCGGCGATGACGCCGGCGCGCATAGCGGCGGCCATCCGGGCCGGATGCTGGGCGCGGGTGACGGCGGAGGCGAGCAGCACTGCGTCGCAGCCCAATTCCATAGCCAGCGCAGCATCGGATGCCGTCCCCAGCCCCGCGTCCAGGATCACCGGCACGGTCGCCTCGGCGACGATCAGCTCGATGTTGTGCCGGTTGAGGATCCCGAGGCCGGTGCCGATCGGCGCCCCCAGCGGCATGACCGCGACGCAGCCGGCCCGCTGCAGATGGCGGGCCAGGACCGGGTCGTCGTTGGTGTACGGCAGGACCCGGAACCCCGCGGCGACCAGCTGCTCGGCCGCGTCCAGCAGCTCCAGCGGATCGGGCAGCAGCGTGTCGTCGTCGGCGATGACCTCGAGCTTGACCCAGTCGGTGCCCAGCGCCTCGCGGGCCAGCGTCGCGGTCAGCACGGCCTCGCGGGCGGTCCGGCAGCCGGCGGTGTTGGGCAGGATCCGGATGCCGCGCGCGGCCAGCACGTCGTAGACGGACCCGGCGCCGCCCGGGGTCGCGCGGCGCATCGACACCGTGCACATCGCCGTGCCCGACGCGTCGAGGGCCTGCTCGAGCACCTCGAGGCTGGGCACCCCCCCGGTACCCAGGATCAGCCGCGACGCCAGCGCAATACCGTCGATCACGAGTGGATCGTCGCCGATCAGAGCCTCGTTCATCAGCGCGCTCATCCGCCCTGCACCGCCTTGAGAATCTCCACGGCCTGCCCATCGCGGAGCGCAACGGCGCCCCAGGTGCTCTTCGGGACGACCTCGCCGTCGACGGCCACCGCCACGCCGCGCGGATCGGCAGCGACCAGCGCAACGAGGGCCAGCACGGTTGTGCCGGCCGGGGCATCGCGGGCCTCGCCGTTCACGGTCAGCATCATCGGCCGGCCCCGAAGGCGGCCGCGGCGAAGCGGCCCGGCGCGAACGCGAGCGCCGTCTCGGGGACGGCGGCGCCGGTCAGCAGGGCGGCGATGGCGTCGGCGGTGATCGGCGTCAGCAGGATCCCGTTGCGGTAATGCCCGGTTGCCATGAGCAGGCCCTCCATGTCGGTCGCCCCGATGAGCGGGCCGTTGTCCGGCGTGCCCGGCCGGAGGCTGGTGCTGACACTCTCCCAGTGCGCCTCGCCCAGCTCGGGCACCACCGCTAGGGCGTCGCGCAGCAGGTCGTGGATCGCGCCCGCCCGGGGCTCGACGCCGAAGCCGGTCTCCTCCGACGATGCCCCGATGACCAGCTCGCCGCCGGCCCGCGGGACCACGTAGACGGCGTTGCCGCGCACCTTGGCCCGCACCGTCCGCGTCAGTACCGGCCCGCCGGGCGCGCGGACCCGCAGCGTCTGCCCCTTCACCGGGCGGACGGCTGGGCGCAGCTCCTCGGGGATGCCGGCGATCTGCCGGGACCACGCGCCGCCGGCGATGACCACCGAGCCCGCCGAGAGCTCCTGCCCATCGTCGAGAAGGACGCCAACGGCCCGACCACCGGAGACCCGAAGGGAGGCCCTCGCCGCCACAACATCAACACCGGCAGATCGAACCGCCGCGAGCAGCGCGATGTGCAGCAGCCGGTTGTCGATCTGGTGATCGTCGGGGGCCAGCAGCGCCCCCGGGAGACCTGGCGCGGTCGCCGGCTCGAGGGCCCGCAGCTCCCGCCCGGTGACCATCGACGACGATAGGCCAAGCGTGCTATGGAATATGTGCAGATCGTGCAACGAGGCTAGATCCGCGGCATCCCACGCCGTCAGCAGCGTCCCCTCGGCCCGGTAGCCGACCGGCAGGCCCGTGGCCGCCTCGAGCTCCGCGGCGAACCCCTCATACAGATCGGCCGACGCCCGATTCAATCCGTACAGCTCGCGCTCGCCGTAGTACAGCTCGGTCGCGGGGGCCAGCATCCCGGCCGCCGTCCGCGATGCGCCGGAGCCCGGATCGGGATCGACAACCGCCGCGCTCAGGCCCCGCTGCGCCGCGCGCCACGCAATAGCGAGGCCGATCACGCCCCCGCCCACGACGATCACATCGGTACCGGTCATCGGGGCGAATCGTACGTCCGGCGCCATCCCAGTAGCGTCGCGTCCCATGACCGACCCGCGGACGGCCCTCGCCGATGCCCGCCTCTACCTGTGCACCGATGCCCGTGAGCGCCAGGGCGATCTCGCGTCGTTCCTCGACGAGGTGCTTGCCGCCGGGGTCGATGTCGTGCAGCTTCGCCAGAAGGGCATGGAGGCCCTCGATGAGCTGCGGACACTGGAGGTCTTCGCCGCCGCGGCCGAGAGGCACGGCCGGCTGTTCTCAGTGAACGACCGCGCCGACATCGCCCTCGCCGCCCAGGCGCCGATCCTGCACCTGGGCCAGGACGACATCCCCGTGCCCGTCGCCCGCGCGATCGTCGGCCCCGACGTCGTCATCGGCCGCTCGTCGCACTCCCCCGCGCAGTTCGACGCGGCAATGGACCAGGCCGGCGTCGACTACGTCTGCGCGGGCCCGCTGTGGACGACTCCGACCAAGCCCGGCCGCCCGGCCGCCCCGGCCGGGCTCATCCAGCACGCCGCGGCCTCGACCGTCGACCGGCCGTGGTTCGGCATCGGCGGCATCGACCTCGAGCGCCTGGACGAGGTGGTCGCACGAGGAGCCAGCCGGGTTGTCGTCGTCCGGGCCATCACCGAGGCGGCCGATCCCGGCGAGGCCGCGGCCGCCTTCGCGAAAGCGCTCCGCGCGATCTGACGCTCGGTCATAGAACGGCCCGGAGCGCGAACGCCAGCACTACCCCGTAGGCGACCAGCTTCGCGGTGGCCACGGCCTTGAGCAGCTTGACGCCGTTCAGGTCGGCGCCGCGCGCCAGCAGCCGCAGCGCGAGGGCGTCCTCTATGAGGTCGAACGCGCAGGCGATCAACGGCACCCACCAGGGCTGCCCGTGCCGGGCGAAGACGGCCGGCACGATCGCGGCCACGACGGCCACGAAGCCGAGGTCGATCAGGAGCCCGGAGCGCGTGCGGCCAGGCCCGCCGGAGGCTGCCACCGCGGCGTCGAAGTCCGCCGGCAGCCGGCTCGATGTCAGCGGCTGCTGATGCCGGACGGGCTGATACAGCACGTACATCGCGGCGAAATAGGCCACCGGGACCAGCAGGAGCAGCACAGGGCGGAATCTAGCGGGCCGCCCGTCGCGCCGCGGCCGCCGCCTTCCGCCGTTCCGCCTCGATGGCGCCGGGCGAGCGGACCGGCCACACATAGGGCAGCCCCGCGACAACGTCCGGGCCGAACACGCCGCCATAGAAGCCGGGGTCCTTGGCCAGCAAGGACGATCGGTGGCTGAGGTGCAGGGCCTCGTCGCCCAGCCAGGTCGGCATGGCGCACGCGGCGATCAACTCCGGCTCGCTTCGGATCGCCGCCACTCCGGACTCCGCCAGGTCGAAGGCGATCGTCGCCGCGCAGGTATCGGCGAAGCCGCGCTCGCACCACACCGCGCACATCGTCAGGCCGTACCGCCCCAGCGCCTCCTCGTGGCCCTTCCACATCAGGGTCGCGGGGTGGTTCTTCCAGGCGTACTTCGGCCAGACCAACGCGCGGACGATCTGGATGACCTCGACGCGCTGCTTGCCCAAGCGCTTGGTGTCCAGGGCCCGGGCGGATTGCTCGAACCCGGCATACGGGAGAAAGGTCTGCACCTGGTCGGCCTTCCCTGCCATGGCCTAGGAGAACAGCTCGAACGGCTCGTCGAACTCCTCGCCGGCCAGGAACGGCGCGATGAGCGCGGGCAGGCGCCCGGGATAGAACCGCTCGCCGCTGCGCTCGATGTCCGCTACCGTCCACCACCCGAAGTCGACGTAGTCCTCGTTCTCGTAGGCGAGGCGCCCGCGGACATCAATGTGCGGCGCCGTGGCACCGAGCTGCGCAGCCACGACGACCTCCTCCTGCACGTGGCGAACCTGACGGTGCTTGAAGGACGCGGTGCGCCGCCACAGCGGCGGCCCGACCAAGGCCGGGTTGATCGCCAGCCCGGCCTCCTCGCGAATCTCGCGGACGGCGGCCTCGAGGTAGGTCTCCGCCTCATCCAGCCCGCCGCCGGGGAGCTCCCACCAGAGGCCGAGATCGGGGTGGGCGATGTCGCGCGTTCGGAACAGCAGGACGCTGCCCTGCGCATCGCGCACAACCACCCGGACCGCCTGGCGTCGCAGGATCGGCAGGTCATCGGGCCATTGCGGCCAGTCGGGGTTGTCCGTCGCGCCCACGCCATCACCCTAAGTGCGCTGGCCGCACCGGCGATTGGGCAGACTCCACGGATGGTGCGGGTGCTGGCGGTCTCCGATGAGGTCGACGAGGGGCTGCTGCGCCATCCGGGCGGGGCCGCGGACGCGGATCTGATCGTGGCCTGCGGGGATCTGCCGATGGAGTACCTCGGCGCGCTCATCGAGCGGCTCGATCGCCCGCTCGTGTTCGTGCCGGGCAATCACGACCCGGAGATGTCCGGCTACCGCACCTCCCGGGCCGGTCTGACGATCCGGGCCGGCCTGCCCGATCGGGCCCCTTGGCCCGATGGCGCGATCAATGCCGACGGCCGCGTCGTGGACGTGGGCGGGCTGCGCCTCGCCGGCCTGGGCGGCTGCCTGCGGTACCGCGAGGGACCGAACCAATACAGCGATGGGCAGCAGCGCCGGCGCGGGCTTCGCCTGGCCGGCCTCGCCCGCTGGCGGCGGCTTCGCGACGGTCGCGGCGTCGACGTTCTGCTGACCCACGCGCCCCCCAGGGGGATCGGCGACGGCGACGACGAGCCGCACCGGGGGTTCCAGTCGCTGCACGGGGTCGTCCGCCGGCTGGAGCCGCCGCTGCTGCTGCACGGCCACATCCACCCGTTCGGCGCGGACACCCCGGATCACCGGCTCGGCGCGACCATAGTGCGCAATGTGGTGGGGCGGCATCTGATGGACATCGCCCTGCCGATTGGCGGGAAATAGGGGTATACCGGATCGATGGCCCGTGACACCGGGTTCCCCCGGGCGGATGTCGAGAACGACTTCCTGCGCGCCCGACGCAGCCAGGTCATGGCGCGCCTGGCCAACCGCCTTCGCCGCGGCCCGGACGACGTCAACCTCATGCTCCCGTTCGACGAGGTCGTGGCCGCGCTCGGGCGCACCGCCGAGCGCTACGTCGGCTTGGAGACCATCAAGCTCAGCACGGTGGTGGGCAGCGTCGACTCGCAGCGCGACTTCGACCGCCGGTTCCGCCCGACCTCGAGCCGGGTCCGCAGCCGCTGGGAGCGGTTGGCGCTGGCGCAGCGCCGCGGCGAGGCCATCCCGCCGATCGACGTGTATCGGATCGGGGACCTGCACTTCGTCAAGGACGGCCACCATCGCGTCTCGATCGCCCTGGTGACCGGCCAGAAGACCATTGATGCCTACGTGACCGAAGTGCAGACCACCGTGCCCAGCAAAGGCATCGAGCGTCGCGGCGATCTGCTGATGAAAAGCTACGAGCGGGTGTTCCGCGCCCGGGTGCCGCTGCCGGCGCCGGCCTATACCGCGATCGTCGTGAGCGAGCCGCAGATGTACGACGAGCTCGGCGGCATCGTGGAGGCCTGGGGCTATCGATGCATCCAGGATGCCCGGCGGTTCATGGAGCGCGACGAGGTCGCCGCGCGCTGGTACCGCGATGAGTACCTGCCCGTCGTGAAGACGCTGCGCAAGGGCGAGCTCATCGACGGGCTCGAGGGCGATGCCTACGTGGCGGTGGCGCGCGAGCGGGACAAGCTGATCCGTTCGCACTGACGGGGATCAGGCGAGGGATCGAGCCCCGATGACGATGGTGGCGCCGAGGTCATCGCAGCGCTCGACGCGGGCGGCGAGCCCGCCGTTCTCGAAGAGACCCGCCAGGGCGGCCGCCTGAGCGCCGCTGGTCTCCACCAGCAGCGAGCCCCCCGGGCGCAGCCACTGGGCAGCCTGCGCCGCTAACCGCCGGGCGATGTCCAGACCGTCCGCGCCGCCGTCGAGTGCGACCAGCGGCTCGTGATCGCGCGCCTCGCTCGGCAGCATGGGGACCGCCGACGTTGGCACATAGGGCACATTGGCCACGACAACATCTAGCCGCCCGCGAACTGCAGGCGGCAGCGGCTCGAACAGGTCCCCCATGACCGCGCGGGATCCAATATTCCGGGCCGCGCAGGCGACCTCCACCGGGTCGATATCGACGGCCCACAGATCCACTCCCGGCACTTCAGCAAGCACGGCCGCGGCAACCGCGCCGGACCCGCAGCACAGATCCACGACGCAGGGGCGGGCAATACCAGCGAGCAGGCCTATCGCGGCGCCGGCCAGGAACTCGGTGCGACGGCGAGGGACGAAGACCCCAGGGTCCAGCAGCACGCGCAGCCCACGGAAAGCCACCCACCCGAGGACGTGCTCCAGCGGCTCGCCAGCCACTCGCCGACGCAGCGCATCCGGAAGCGCTGCGGAGTCGTGGAACTGCTCGACCAGCAGGCCGGCCTCGTCTTCGGCGAACACGCAGCCGGCCGCGCGGAGCGCGGAAACGACCGCGAGGTACTCAGTCGAGGCCACAACTGCCAGAACCTACCGCCGAGGGCGGAACTTGGGGCAATGGCTGGTCGCTCGGCGACCAGCCATTGCCAGAAGTTCGGGTCTCAGGCGGGTTGGCCGAGGCCGATATTGAGCCCGGACTTGGGATCGAAGACGTGCAGCGCCCGGGTGTCGGCCCACATCTCGGCCGTCCCGCCGCGGTGCACAGTCGTCTCCGCGTTCAGCCGCGCGACCAGGGTGTCGTTGGCGGCGCCGGTGTCGGCCTGGCCGGAGTCGCGGGCAAGCTCGTCCAGCTCCGCCGATGACGCGGACGCGTGCCCGCCCTCGGCCTTGATGTAGGCGAATACATCAGAGCCCATCGACTCGACCACATCAACCGTCGCCTTGAACGTGACGCCGTTGGAGCGGTCGCTCTCGGCGACCAGCGCGAGGTCCTCGAACGACTCCGGCCGGATGCCCAGGATGACGTCGCGGCCCGACCCGCTCGCTTCGAGGCTGGCCCGCAGCTCGTCCCGCAGCGGGATATCGCCCAGCGGCGAGCGCAGCGTGCCGTTCTCCAGCGTCGCGGACATGAAGTTCATCGACGGCGATCCGATGAAGCCGGCGACGAACAAGTTAGCCGGCTTGCTGTAGAGCGTGGTCGGCGAGTCGACCTGGAGCAGGTGGCCCGCGCGCATGACGGCGACCCGGTCGCCGAGGGTCATGGCCTCGGTCTGGTCGTGCGTCACATAGACCATCGTGGTGCCGAGCCGGTTCTGCAGCCGGGAGACCTCGGTGCGCATCTGCACGCGCAGCTTGGCGTCGAGGTTGGACAGCGGCTCATCCATGAGGAACGCGGCGGGGTCGCGGACGATGGCCCGGCCCATAGCCACCCGCTGGCGCTGGCCGCCGGACAGGTTCGCCGGCTTGCGGTCCAGGTGCTGGGTCAGATCGAGGATCTTGGCGACGTCGTCGACCTTCTTGTCGATCACATCCTTGGGCGTCTTGGCCAGCTTGAGCGCAAACGCCATGTTCTCCCGCACGGTCATGTGCGGGTACAGCGCATAGCTCTGGAATACCATCGCGATGTCGCGATCCTTAGGCGCCTTGTTGTTGACGACCGTGCCGCCGATGCGCAGCTCGCCCTCGGAGATGTCCTCCAGCCCGGCGATCATGTTGAGCGTCGTCGACTTCCCGCAGCCCGATGGGCCGACCAGGATGACGAACTCGCCATCGGCAATCGTGAGGTTGATGTCGTCCACGGCAAGCGCGCCATCGGGGTAGCGCTTGGTGACGTGGTCAAGAACGATTTCAGCCACGTGAGGCTCCTATGCAGTGTGCCATGGCGAGGTAGTGACCCATGAGATTGCCCTAGCCCTTCACCGCGCCGGACGTGAGCCCGGCGACGATGCGGCGCTGGAAGAGCAGGACGAAGATGATGATCGGGATGGTGATGATCACGGCGGCGGCGGCGATGGACCCCGTCGGCGAGGTGAACTGCGAGCTGCCGGTGAAGAAGCCGATAGCGGCCGGCACCGTTCGGGCGTTGGTCGTTGACGTCAGCGAGATCGCGAAGAGGAAGTCGTTCCAGCAGAAGATGAACACGAGGATGCCGGTGGTGAACATGCCCGGTGCGGCCAATGGCGCGATCACCTTGGTGAACGCCTGGAACGGCGTGGCGCCGTCCATCTTGGCCGCCTTCTCCAGCTCCCACGGGATCTCCCGGAAGAACGCCGAGAGTGTGTAGACGCCCAGCGGCAGCCCGAACGCGACGTACGGGATGATGAGCCCGAGCCAGGTGTCGAAGAGATTCAGCGACCGCTCGATGTTGAACAGCGGCGTCACCAGCGAGATCGCCGGGAACATGGCGATCAGCAGGCACATCCCGATGAGGACGCTCTTGCCCGGGAAGGCCAGGCGGGCAACTGCATAGGCGGCCATAGATGCGAGCACGACCGCGATGAACGTCGAGATGAGCGCGATGCCGATCGAGTTCAGCAGCGCACGGGTGAACTCCGACGTATCGAAGATCCCGCGATAGTTCTCCAGCGTCCAGTCGGTCGGCCAGAACGAGCCGTCGTTGATCGACGCCGGGTCCTTGAACGAGAGCGAGATGATCCAGAGCACGGGGACGATCGCCAGGAGGATGGCGATGGTGTTCGCCGATCCCCAGCCGGCCTTCTGCCGGGCGGTGGTGGTGGCCATCAGCGCTTCGCCTCCGATCCGGGCGCCGAGGCGCCGAAGCCCTTGATGAACAGGAAGGCGATCACCGCGACGCACAGGAAGATCAGGATCGAGATCGCGGATCCGATCCCGAGGTTGAGCGCGGTGAACAGGTTGTCGTAGCCGAGGATCGACACCGAATAGGTGCCGTTGCCGCCGGCGGTCAGGATGAAGATGTTGTCGAACACCCGGAAGGCGTCCAGGGTCCGGAACAGCAGCGCCACCAGGATGGCGGGCTTCATCAGCGGCAGCGTCACCTTGGTGAACCGCTGCCACGCCGACGCCCCGTCCATCTTCGCGGCCTTCTGGAGATCCTCCGGCACCAGCGCCAGCCCGGCCATCAGCAGCAGGGCCATGAAGGGCGTGGTCTTCCAGATCTCGGCCAGGATGATGATCGCGATCGCCTTGGTCTGATCGGTCAGCGGAGCCCCGCCGCCGAACATCTCCACGAGGTAGCCCGTGCCGGGCGTCCATGCGTACTGCCAGCTGTAGGCCGCGACCACGGTGACGATGCCGTAGGGGATCAAGATCGAGGTTCGGACGGTCCCGCGGCCGAATAGCGTGCGATGCATAAGCAGGGCCAACAGCATGCCGAGCACCAACTCGATGATGACCGAGATGACGGTGATGATCAGCGTGACCCGCAGCGCGCCCCACCAGTAGGGCGAGGACAGCACGGCGACGTAGTTGTCGAGGCCGACGAACTTCGCCTGATCGGGGAAGCGCAGGTCGTAGCGCTGCAGCGACAGGTAGACCGCGTAGATGATCGGATAGGCGGTGACGGCGACCATGACGATCACCGCAGGCGCGATGAGCATCAGGCCCAGCCGCCGCTCGGCCCGTGCTCCCTCCGACAGCGGTCGCTTCTTGCCGTTCTTCGGCGTCTCGGCGACTAAAGTGCCCGCTCCGACGGCTTCGGCGGTCGCGCTCATGGGATCAGCCCCTTCGAATCGAGGGCGTCCTTGAGTTGGGACGTCATCGATTTCAGCGTCTTCTCCGGGTTGATCTTGTCCGGCGGCGAGACGGCGTGGGAAATGACAATCGACAGGTTCTGATACGCCGGCGTCTTCGGGCGGACGCTGGCATTCTCGAGCGACGTGCGGATGTCGGCGGCGAACGGGTAATCCTTAGCCAGCGCTGGATCGTCGTACAGGGCGGACAGCGTCGGCGGCAGCCCGCCCAGCGTCGCCGCGAGGATCTGGTTGTCCCGGTTGCGCAGGCACAGCGCCGCCTCGAACGCCTCCTCGGAGTGCTTGGAGTACTTGCTGATCGCCAAATCGATGCCGCCGATAGTGACGTGGCTTGGCTCGTCGGCGCTGACCGACGGGTACTGAGCCCACTTGAAGTTGTTGAACAGCTCGGGCTGGTTGGCCTTCATCGACGGATAGACGAAGGGGTAGTTCAGCTGGAAGGCGGCGGTGCCGCTCTCCATGGCCAACCGGTTGGCGTCCTCCATCTGAACCGAAAGGGACGGATCGGATGCTGGCGAATCGGCGAGGCGCTTCATGATCTTCAGCGCTTCCAGCGCGGGGTCGCCCATCTGGATGCCGGTCGAATCGTCATTCAGCACGCTGCCGCCCGCACTGGCGAGCAGGGTGTTGAACAGAACCGTCGCGCCCTCGTACTGGGCGCCCTGCACCTCGATGAGGTGCGGCTTGCCCTGCTTCTCCAGGTCCTCGGCCATCGAGATCATCTCGTCCCACGTCTTCGGCGGCGTGGGGACCAGATCCGAGCGGTACCAAAGCAGTTGCGTGTTGCTGTTGTACGGGACCGCATACAGCTTGTCCTTATAGGTCGCGGTCTCCAGCGGGACCTCGAGCGTGCCGTCCTTGGCCTGCTCCGCGTTGTCGCCGGTCCATTCCTGGATCCAGCCGGCCTCGGCGAATTCGGCCTCCCACGTCACGTCCAGGCCCAGGATGTCCATGGATGTGTCCTTGGCCGCCAATCGGCGCACGAGTTGCTGGCGCTGGCCGTCGGCCCCGTTCGGGAGCCGGTTGTAGGCGATCTTGTAGCGCCCGTTGGCCGCGGCGGTGCAATTGTCGACGGCCTTCTGGATAGCCCCTGAGTTGTCGGGGAAGCTGTAGAAGTTCAGTGTGATCTGGCCGCTATCGCCCCCGCCGCCGCAGGCGGCGAGGGTGGTGGCCGCGAGCAATGCCGCCGTTGCGCCGGCAGCGGCGCGAACGATGGCCGCTCCGGGTCGCAGCCTCCGGCGCGGCGGTCCGCCGGTTGTCACCCGTTGGGGTGTCCCACGGTGTTGGAGTGGCACCCACCGTCTCCCTTCGTCATTGAAGGGGCGTGCGCTCGACATCGAAGATCAAGCCAGCGCGCCTCTGCAGCTGCATGAGCTGAACGGGGGCATCGTTCCGGCGCCGGAGATCTCCTAAACCCCACAGGCAACACGATGAATGCGGCTCGTGAGGCGGAGCGCAGTTGCTAGGACATGAGCGAGCCGGGGTCGCTGCGCCATTCGACCAGCAGCAGGGTCGCATCGTCGTTGAGTTGGCCCTGCTGGTGCTCCAGCAGCGCGCGCACCACGCGGCGCAGGGTCTCCGGTGTCGGCAGACGGGCGGCGAAGTGGCGGGTCAGCAGGTCGGCCAGGCGCGCATCGCCGAAGAACTCCCCGTCCGGCGAGCGGGCTTCGGTGACGCCGTCGGTGAACAGCAGGATCCGATCCTCAGGCTCCAGCTGCTCATGGCAGACGACGAAGGGCGGCCGCTCGTGCCCCACTGGGAACGCCAGCCCCATGGGCGGCGCGGGCGGGCAGGACAGCGTCTTCACCAGACGGCCGTCGCGCAGCAGCAGGGGATAGGGATGACCGGAGTTCACCCACGAGAAGATGCCTGTGGTGGTGTTGAGCTCGCACATGACGCCGGTTGTATAGACATTGCCGTCGAACGAGTCCACCAGCGCGGTGTGGATCGCGGCTGCGGTATCGACGAGCGAGAGGCTGGCGCGACGGGCATTGCGGTACCCGGCAATGGCGATGGCGGCGAGCTGGCTGCTGCGCAGGCCATGGCCCATGCCGTCGAAGATGGCCGCGCAGGCGATGCCGGCGTCGACGGCGTAGTCCAAGGTGTCTCCCGCGACCCGATATGCGGGCTCGAGCGCCCCGGCGATCGTGACATCCCGGCTGGCGAAGGTCAGCGGGGGCAGCAGCGACCACTGGAGCTCCGCGGCCAGGCCCATCTCGGAGTTGCGGCGCAAGCGTGCTATGGAATCGCCGAACATCGTCTTCGTCGTCAGCAACAGGGACACGAGCGCCGCGAAACGGCGCAGCCGGATACCGAACAGCCCGTCCAGCTGACCGAGCCGGTGGCTGTCCACCGTCACGCCCAGCACCCCCAGTCGCTCGGTCCCGTTCGACAGCGGGAGCCACACCCGGACCGCCCCGCCGCCCGTGGACTGCGTCAGGATCTCGACATTCTGGAAGGCCCGTCCGGCGACGGTGCCGTCGATGCGCAGCTTCTCCGCCGTGACGCCCACCCCCATCCCCTCGGCGAGGAAGGGAGCAAGCGTCGTCTGCTGGAGGTCGGCCAGATGGATAAGGGCGTCGCGGGCCTCCAGCAGCGCCCCGGCCTCGGCAACCCGCTGCGGGAGCTCGTACTGGGCCGACAGAATCGTGCCGCGCAGCAGCAGATCGAACGCCGATTCAGCCGCTTCGAGCGGAACCTCCGGCACGGCGGCATCAGGCACCGGTGGAGCTTACGCGGGCCAGCCCACTCGGGGCAGGCTCGTCCACGCGGCGAGACTCATCGCAGATGGGTAAGGGGGCGCCGTGCCTGATGACCGGACCGATCTCGACCCCCGCCGCTGGAGCGCCCTTGCCGTCTGTCTGGCCGGGGGCTCCATGGTGCTGCTGGACGTCTCGATCGTCAATGTCGCGCTGCCGTCCATCCGCACGGGACTAGGCGCGTCCGGGAGCGCGCTGCAATGGGTGCTGTCGGGCTATGCGCTGGCCTTCGGGCTGGCGCTGGTGCCGGCGGGGCGACTCGGCGATCTGCTCGGGCGACGAACGATGTTCACGATCGCGCTCGCCGCGTTCACCCTCGCCAGTGCCGCGTGCGGGTTGGCGACCAGCGCGGAGTGGCTGATCATTGCCCGTCTGGTGCAGGGCCTGGCCGGCGGATGCGTGACGCCGCAGATCAGCGCGCTCATCCAGGAGAACTTCGCCGGCGAGGAGCGCGGCAAGGCCTTCGGCCTCTTCGGCACGGTGGTGGGGGTGTCGACCGCGGTCGGCCCTCTGCTCGGCGGGACGCTCATCGCGCTGTTCGGCACCGAGCACGGCTGGCGATGGGTGTTCTTCGTCAACGTCCCGATCGGCGCGGTGCTCATCCCGGTGGCGCTGCGCATCCTGCCGGCTCGATCGGCCCGGACCCGCCGCGCCAGCCTGGACCCGATCGGTGTTGTCCTCCTGGGCGCGGGGATCGTGACGCTGCTGCTGCCGTTCGTGCAGGCTGAGCAGTGGGAGACGAGAGCGAAGTGGCTGCTCGTGCCGCTGGCCGCGCTGATCCTGGGGCTGTTCGTGCTCTGGGAGCGGCATGTGGACGTCGCCGGCCGGGATCCCCTGTTCGAGCTGAGGCTCTTCGCCAAGCGCTCCTACGGGTTCGGGAATGCGCTGATCACCTTGTACTTCGCGGCATTCACCCCGCTGTTCTTCGTCTTCACGCTCTATCTGCAGTCGGGCCAGGGCTACTCGGCCCTGCTGGCCGGAGTGGCAACGGTGCCGTTCGCCGTGGGGTCCGCCGCGACGGCGGCGCGGGCAGGCAAGCTATCCATCCGCATCGGTCGACCACTGGTGGCGGTTGGCCTCGCGCTGGTGGCGGTTGGGCTGATCGGGGTGGCGCTGGCCGTGCACCTGGCGCCGTCGAGCAACACCGGCTGGGCCACGTTGCTGCCACTGCTCATAGCCGGCATTGGAAGCGGCATGATCATCTCGCCCAATCAGGCGCTGACGCTGGCCGATGTGCCGGTCGAGCGGGCCGGGACCGCCGGCGGGATGCTGCAAACGGCCCAGCGACTGGGATCCGCGCTCGGCATCGCCGGTGTAGGGGCGGTCTTCTACGGGCATCTCGCATCGTCGCCGGGCGCGTCGGCCTACCCCGACGCCTTGGAGCGCTCATTGCTGGTCGCGATTGGCTTCGTCGCCCTCTCGCTGCTGGTGGCGCTGGCCGACATCGCCATCGCCCGCA
>JAOPVO010000274.1 GCA_025966155.1 Pseudonocardiales bacterium | reverse complement strand
CGCCGCAGCGGGGACCCGCGGCCCAGCAGGTGCTGCTGCCCGACAACCTCATCCAGCGAGCGCGGCCGCATGCGGACCGCCAGCGGCGCGTTGGCGCCGGGCGCCTCGGCGCGCGGCGGGCTAGTGCCCGCGCCGGGCTCGAAGAGGGTCACCGAGCAAGCGTAGGGCGAACCGCCGACAGATCGGCCCCGAACGCTCCGCCGATACTCCGTGACGCTCTGTGAGACAGTTTCGTAGCTGGCTGTGTATACCTCAATAGCGACCGCATTGACGGGCGCCGGCCTGCTGATGACCAGCACTGCCTACGCCGATCCTGAGGCCGGGGTTGCCGCCGCTCCGCTGGTCGCGCCGTGCGGGACCATCGCCGCCGGCGACCCCATCGCCGTTCCCAGCGACTTCGCGACGGCGCTTTCCGACACCCGCACCGCCGGGCACTACGCCGTGGATGGCGCCTCGCTGCTCCACTGCCACGGCGAGCCACCTCCTGGCCTCCGGACCGGCCGGGCAATCGGCCACGGACGGCGCAGTCATCATCGGCATCGATGACGTCACCGCGGCTGAGCTTGCCTCCTGCACGGTCTCCATCGACGGCAGCCCGGTGACTCCGATTGTCATCGCGTACGACCCGACCATCGATGGCACGGCCTACAGCGGCGCACCGCTCTACGTTGCGCCGTGCGCCGCACTGGGGCCACGCGCCAGCACTAATCGCTGGGTTGCACACTGTTTCCATGGCCACGGCGCGGATCGGCATCTCCGGATGGCGGTACGCGCCGTGGCGCGGCGTTTTCTACCCCCCGAAACTGCCGCAGCGCGAGGAACTCGCCTACGCCTCGCGGCAGCTGAGCTCGATCGAGCTCAACGGCACGTTCTACTCCTTGCAGAAGCCCGAGTACTTCGGTCGATGGGCGGAACAGACGCCGGACGATTTCCTGTTCACCGCCAAGGGCCCCCGGTTCATCACGCACATGAAGAAGCTGGCCGATGTCGAGGCGCCGCTGGCCAATTTCTTCGCCTCCGGCCTTCTCGCCCTGGGCCCCAAGCTCGGCCCCATTCTCTGGCAACTGCCGCCGACGCTGGGCTTCGACGCGAAACGCATAGCCGACTTCGCCGCGCTGCTCCCCCGCACCACCTTCGCGGCCGCCGAGCTCGCCCACAAGCATGATGAGCGCCTGAACGATCGCGCGCTCCTCGTTGCCGACGCTGATCGTCCGATTCGGCATGCGATGGAGGTTCGGCACTCGTCGTTCGAGACGCCTGTGTTCATCGATCTTCTTCGGGAGCTCGACATCGCCGTGGTTGTCGCAGATACCGCAGGCAAGTGGCCGCAGCTGCTGGACGTCACCTCAGACTTCGTCTACGCCCGGCTGCACGGAGCTGACGAGCTCTACGTGAGCGGCTACACCGACGACGCGCTGGATATGTGGGCCGGGCGCGTGCGCGAGTGGCTGGGCGGGGGCCGGGACGTCTTCGTGTATTTCGACAACGACGTCAAGGTGCGCGCTCCGTTCGATGCGCAGGGCCTCGCTACCCGGCTCGGCATCGCATCGTGAGCACCACCGGCGCGACCGAGATCCTGCGCTACACCGCGTTCTCCGACGACCCGGCCGGCGGCAACCCCGCCGGCGTTGTGCTGGATGCCACCGGCCTGGATGCGCCGGCGATGCAGCGGATCGCCGCGGGGGTCGGCTACTCCGAGACGGCCTTCCTCCTGCCGGGCGCGGATCCGCGGGCACCAGCTATCCGGTACTTCAGCCCGCTGGCCGAGGTGCCATTCTGCGGCCACGCCACCATCGCTACGGCTGTGGCCCACGCCGACCGGTTCGGCCCGGGCCGGCTGGTGCTCGCCACCGCCGCCGGCGAGGTCGTCGTCCTCACGAGCCACGGGCCAGGCGGCATGAGCGCGACGCTCACCAGTGTCGCTCCGTCGGTCGCCGACATCGACGTCGAGGCGCGCGCGGCGCTGCTGGGCGCCCTGCGCGTCGACGAATCGGACGTGGACGCCGATCTTCCGATCCGAGTCGCCTTCGCCGGCGCGCACCACCCGATCGTTGCGCTGGCGACCCGGGCGCGGCTGGCCGCGCTGGACTACGACTTCGGGGCGCTGTCCGCTGCGATGGCGACCTGGAGGTGGACCACGATCGCGGTGGTGCACCGGGAGTCTGCGGCCCTATTCCACGCCCGCAACCCGTTCCCGCCGGGCGGGATCGTTGAGGACCCCGCCACCGGGGCCGCGGCCGCGGCGCTGGGCGCCTACCTCCGGTCCCAGCTTCTGGTTGACCCGCCCGCCGCGATCACCGTGCGGCAAGGCCAGGACATGGGCCGACCGAGCCTGCTGCACGTGGGGATCCCGCGCCGCGGCGGCATCCACGTCACCGGGGCCGCCGTTCCGCTGCCCTGACGCGGGCCCCAGGTTTCGGGGCCCGCGTCACCCGGCCAAGGCAGCAGCACACCAGCTGGGCTGCGGCGAGATGCCGTACCAGGCTTTGACCTCCTCGACGGTCTCCGACGGCGCCCCCAGCGCCGCGGTGAAGAGCTCGTCGATGTCATGCGGATTGGCCCCCATCTCGACACCGAGAACGACATCGACGTCATTAGCCACCAGGAACGTCTGGAAGTCGCAGACCAACTGAGGTCCCATCGTCGGGACAGGACCCACCGGATAGCCGTCACCGCCAGTCGCTTTGGCCCAGAGGAAGGTTTGGACGCTCCGCGGCTCGAGAATGTCAGGGAAATTCGACGGATTCCCCTCGCTGTCCGCGACGAGTCCATAGCCTCCGATAATTCGGAACCGAATTCCCGCGACCGCCTGCCACAACTGCGGAAGCACCTCGGCCACCGACGGATATGGGGATATCAGCACGACACTGCCCTCGGGAATACGCTCGACGGCCGAACTGGAGAAGTACACCGGCACGTTGGACGGCGAGGTGGTGAACGGCCACCGTGGAATCAGCGCGATAATGCTCAGCGCGGTTAGTGCGGCGGCTAGTGCCGCGCAGGCCGGCAGCTTCAGCGAGCGTCGCGAGCGCTGCGCGGTTTGGCCGGCCCGCAGCCGCGAGCAGATGTCGTCGAACCCCACCGCAACTATCACTGCGACGAACATCGCGACGTAGAGCGAGAATCGCGTGACCAATACGTTGTCGAGCAATGGGAGCTTGTCGAGGTTCAGCAATGCTCCCGGGAGATAGATCCCCCGATCCTCGTTGTCCGCGACGAGTGTCGGCCCCAGCGACACGATGGTCAGCAGCACTGCCATCGCCGCGGACAGCCGGACGAGCGCGTGTCGCCAGCCGATCGCAGCCATCAATACCGCCAGAGCGACCAGCGGCCAGCTGAGGTAGCTGCCGTTCTCCGGGATATTGCCGTTGAGCAAGGAGCTGCCGCGAGCAACCGCCTCATTGCTGTGGAAGCGCTGCATCGTCGTCGGCGTGACCGTGCCGAGCAGATCCGCCCGGAGGCCGCCGCGGTACGCCGGGCCGTTATAGCGATGCGGCCCCGACAACATGAACCAAGCGGGATACGCGAGGAACACCGCGATTATCGCCGTCGCAATTCCCACAGCGGGCGCACTGCGGCGGACTGTCGCTGCCACCTCCGATCCATGCGCGCAGGCCACAATCACGCAGCCGAGCACACCCGCGATCACGGTGGTCGCGGCGATCTCCGGGGAGATGAAGAACTGAGCGGTAACGAGCAATCCGAGTGCCATGCCCCATTGACGGCGGCGGGCGGCGCCGGGACGCAGCAGCTCGTAGGCAGCAAGCAGGATCAGCGGCGGCAGCGGCACGAAGGCGAGGTTCAGGTGGTTGAAGCTCTGGCCGACCACATGAGGCGAGAATCCGTACAGCGCGCCACCCAGGAAGGCTGCCGGCTGCCACGTCACGAACCGCCGCAATGCGAAGTACATCGAGGACGCGGAGAGCGGGAAGGCGAGCCAAAGAAGCAGATTGAGGCTGGCGATCGGGTTCACGGAGAGCGTGAGCGGCGCCGCCAGCAGCCCCAGCAGCGGAGCCGAGGTGTTCTGAGCCAGGTTGATGCCCGATGGGTAATTCAATGCCGTCGTGTAGAACGGGTTGTTCCCGTGCAGGATCTGATGCGGCGTCCACGCCAGGTACCAGGTCATCTGCGTCATATCGCCCTGGCGCATATCGTCCGCGTTCCCCGGCAGGGTCGGCCAGTTCGCGGCCAGGGCCATCAGTGCGTAGACGAGCACGAATACAGCCGGCGCTGCCCGCGCCCAAGTGCCGGTCCGGCGAGGCGCTACGCGCGCTGGCGTTGCCTGAAGTTGGGGTGCCTCCTGCTCGCCCGCTTCGTATTCGACCACCTCGTGGTCGGACGGAATGACGGCGCGCGATGCATGTACGGGAGTGGGCACGTAAAAATGATGTCAGGTGCGCGCGACGGTCAGCGGCTGAACGCTCCCGCGCGCTCGAAGAACCGCTGCACCGCCTGGCGATTGGCCGCCGATCCGCTGACCCGGGCCAGTGCGGCGTTCTCGCGGACCCGCGCCGCCGCAACGGAGTCGGCCCGTGCGGCCAGCATCAGCTGCTTGGTCTCCTTGAGCGTCTCGATCGGCCCGTCGGCGATCTGCCTCGCCAGGGCCATGGCGTCATCGAGGGTCGCCCCGTCCTCGCAGATCTCCGCGACCATGCCCCACGCCAGCGCCTGCTCCGCGCTGATGAAGTCGCCGGTCAGCAGGGTCCGGGCGGCCTTCTGCCAGCCGATGAGCGCCGGGAGCAGCACGGTGCTGCCACCCTCCGGAGCCAGTCCGAGCGGCGCGAACGGCATCCGCAGCCGGGCGCCTCGGGCCATCAGCACGACATCGCAATGGCCCAGGATGGTGCAGCCGATGCCGATGCCGACCCCGTTGACCGCCGCGATGATCGGCTTGTCGAACCGCTCGAGGACCTGAAGCATCAAGTCGAAGTAGTTGCGCCCGGCCGCGGGCGGGCGCGGCGCTTCGGGCGCGGGACGCTCCGCCATCTGGGCCAGGTCCGCGCCGGCGGAGAACGCCCGCCCGACCCCGGTCAGCACGACAACGCTCACCGCATCGTCGGCCAGCGCATCCACCAGAGCGTTGTGGACCGCCTCGTACTGCAGGCCATCGAAGGCGTTCAGCACCTCGGGGCGGTTGAAGGAGATCAGCCGGACGCCATGGGCGTCCTCGGTCAGTACGCGAGCGTCGTTGCTCATGCAGTCCTCCGATAAGCGGGCGATCGGGGCGGTTCGGCCTCACCGTAGCGCGGCACAATGGCCGCATGAAGACTCGAGCCATAGGCAATAGCACGGTTGGGCGCGTCGAGGTCGGCGCCATCGGCTTCGGCGGGATGGCGCTCTGCGTGCCCGACACCAAGCCGCGCGAGCGCGTGGTGGCTACCGTTCGGGCCGCGCTGGACGCGGGTGTGACCCTGATCGACACCGCCGACGCCTACGGGCCCAATGATGCCGGGGCCGGCGCCCAGGGGCAGAACGAGACCGAGCTGGCCCAGGTGCTGGATGAGCTCGGGGCGCGGGGCAAGGTCTTCATCGCGACCAAGGGCGGCCATGTCCGCACCGATGGCGGCGGCTGGGACACCGACAGCAGCGCCGCGCACCTGCGCGCCTCGATCGACGACAGCCTGCGCCGCCTCGGCGTCGACCAGATCGACCTCTACCAGCACCACCGGCCCGACCCGGCTGTCCCCTACGCCGATTCCATCGGGACGATCAAGGAGCTGTTCGACGCCGGCAAGCTGCGGATGGCCGGGATCTCCAACGCGAACCCGGAGCAGATCCGGGTGGCCCGCGGGATCCTGGGCGACGCGCTGGTGAGCGTGCAGAATCAGTTCTCCCCGGCGTTCACCAGCAGTCACCCCGAGCTGGTCCTGTGCGACGATCTCGGCCTGGCGTTCCTGCCCTGGAGCCCGCTGGGCGGCATCTCCAAGGCCGGCGCGCTCGGTGAGCGTCACTCGGTGTTCGAGGAAGTCGGCACGGAGCTTGGCGTGTCCCCGCAGCAGGTCGCGCTGGCCTGGGAGCTGGCGCAGAGCGAGATCGTCATCCCCATCCCCGGCGCGAGCCGCCCGGGATCCATAGCCGACTCAGCCGAGGCCGCCGACTTGGTGCTGTCCGGCGATCAGCTTGCCCGCCTGAACGACGCGGCCGGCCTCGCCTGAGCATGCTGTAGCCAGTCGGCTTGATCTCTGGGTTGTGGCCGCCAGAGCCACCACAACCCCGAGATCATCGCCCTGGCTACGCGCCTCCGGGAGCCTCTGGCGTCTTGGGCGTCGCGTCGACGCCGGCCTCTTTGCGCTGCTGCGCGGTGATGGCGGCCGGCGCGGCGGTCAGCGGGTCGTAGCCGTTGCCCGTCTTGGGGAACGCGATGACGTCGCGGATCGAGTCCGTGCCCGAGAGCAGGGCGCAGATCCGGTCCCAGCCGAAGGCGATCCCGCCATGCGGCGGCGCGCCGAAGCTGAACGCCTCGAGCAGGAAGCCGAACTTCTCCTGCGCGGACTCCTCGGACAGCCCCATGATCTCGAAGACGCGCTTCTGGACGTCGGCGTTGTGGATCCGGATGGAGCCGCCGCCGACCTCGTTGCCGTTGCAGACGATGTCGTAGGCGTAGGCCAGCGCGCTGCCCGGGTCGGTGTCGAACGTCTCCAGGAATTCGGGCTTGGGCGAGGTGAACGCGTGGTGCACGGCGGTCCAGGCGCCCGAGCCGACGGCGACGTCGCCGCTGGCGGTGGCATCGGCGCTCGGCTCGAATAGCGGCGCGTCGACGATCCACACGAATGACCATTCGCCGGACTCCAGCAGACCGGCCCTGCGCGCGATCTCGAGGCGCGCGGCCCCGAGCAGCGCCCGGGACGACTTGGTCTCCCCCGCCCCGAAGAAGACGCAGTCGCCAGGCTGCGCGCCGGTCGCGGCAGCAAGGCCGGCCCGCTCCGACTCGGACAGGTTCTTGGCCACCGGGCCGCCGAGCTCGCCGTCGGCGCCGACCAGCACGTAGGCCAGCCCGCGCGCGCCGCGCTGCTTCGCCCACTCCTGCCAGGCATCCAGCTGCTTGCGCGGCTGGGACGCTCCGCCGGCCATGACGACGGCCCCGACGTACGGCGCCTGGAACACCCGGAACGGCGTGTCGGCGAAGTAGACGGTGAGGTCGACCAGCTCGTTGCCGAACCTCAGGTCCGGCTTGTCCGATCCGTAGCGAGCCATGGCATCGCCGTACGTCATGCGAGGAATGGGCGTAGTGATCTCGTGGCCGATCAGGCGCCACACCGCGGCGAGCACCCGCTCGCCCAGCGCGATCACGTCGTCCTGCTCGACGAAGCTCATCTCGATGTCCAGCTGGGTGAACTCCGGCTGGCGGTCGGCGCGGAAGTCCTCATCGCGGTAGCAGCGGGCGATCTGGAAGTACCGCTCCATGCCGCCGACCATCAGCAGCTGCTTGAACAGCTGGGGGCTCTGCGGCAGGGCGTACCAGGTGCCCGGCTGCAGGCGCGCGGGCACCAGGAAGTCGCGGGCGCCCTCAGGCGTCGAGCGGGTCAGCGTGGGCGTCTCGATCTCGACGAAGTCCTGGTCGTACAGCACATCGCGGGCGGCCCGGTTGACCTTGCTGCGCAAGCGCATCGCGGCCGCGGGCTCCGGGCGGCGGAGGTCCAGGTACCGGTACTTCAGGCGGGCCTCCTCCCCGACGGCGGTGTGGCCGTCGAGCTGGAACGGCAGCGGGGCGGCCTGGCTCAGCACCTCGAGGGTCGAGGCGACGATCTCGATCGCGCCGGTCGGCAGCAGCGGGTTGGCCTGGCCGTCGGGCCGGGTGCGCACCTGGCCGACGATGCGCACGCACCACTCGTTGCGCAGGTCGTGCGCGACGTCATCCTCGCGGACGACCACCTGCACGACGCCGCTGGCGTCGCGCAGGTCGATGAAGGCGACACCGCCGTGGTCGCGGCGGGTGGCGACCCAGCCGGACAGTGTCACCTCGGATCCGGTGTCCGACGCGCGGAGCGTGCCGGCGCCGGTTGTCCGGTATCGGTGCGGGGCTGTCACTGGTCGATCTCCTTCGGGGTGGCGGTGCTCAGCTGCTCGACGAGGCTCTCGACGAGGGAATCCATAGTCATCTCACTCTGATTGCCGGTCATCAGATCCTTCACCTGCGCCGCGCCGGCATCGAGATCGCGATCGCCCACGATGACCGCGAATCGCGCCCCCGAGCGGTCCGCGCCCTTCATGGCGCCCTTGAGCCCGCGCGATCCATAGGCCATGTCGACGCGGATGCCGGCCG
>JAOPVO010000263.1 GCA_025966155.1 Pseudonocardiales bacterium | reverse complement strand
CCAGCGCCGAGCGCTCATTGCGCTGCACGATCGCCGAGCGGACCAGGAACATCAACGGGATCGCGAAGGCGAGGACCACGAGTGTGGTCATGCCGACGGTCAGCAGCAGGATGCGACGTCGCATAGTCGGCTCAGGCTACTGTGGGCTCGACGAGGCGGACGCCAACACCACGCACGCTATGTAAGTACTTGGGCGCCTTGGCCGTCTCGCCCAGCTTGCGGCGCAGCCACGACAGATGAACGTCGACTGTGCGGTCCGAGCCGCCCCAGGCCATCTGCCAAACCTCGGCCAGCAGGTCCTTCTTCGTCACGACCTCGCCGACCCGCCGCGCCAGCACCATCAGCAGGTCGAACTCCTTGCGGGTCAGCTCGAGCAGCACGCCGTCGAGCACAACCTCGCGACTGCGCACGTCCAGCGTCAGCCCGCCGACGGTGATGATCGGCTCCTCGCCCTCAACCGCGCCGGCGCGCCGGAGCACAGCGCGGATCCGGGCATTCATCTGCGCGGCGGTGAACGGCTTGATGACGTAGTCGTCCGCGCCGAGTTCGAGCAGCCGCACTATCTCCGACTCGTCATCGCGCGCGGTGGCGACGATCACCGGCACCGTGCTGACCGAGCGGACCATCGACAGGATGCTCGCGCCGTCGACATCGGGCAGGCCGAGATCCAGCAGCACCACATCGGGGCGCCGCTCGACGATCGCCGGCAATGCGGTCATGCCCGTGGCGAAGCTGGTGACGATGTGCCCGTGGTCGCGCAGCGAGCGCGTCAGCGCAGTGCGGATCGGTTCGTCGTCCTCGACGATCAGTACATCGGCCATGGTCGCCCCAGCGTAGAGCCCGCCCATGCAGTTGGATGGGTCCCATGCAAATGACCGGTTGGCTGAGCGGGCAGGTGTTCCTCCAGACGGTGGACGACGAGGAGGTCAAGGCGGTGACGGCCTGGCTGAATTCCAAGAGCCTCGCCCATCAGGTCATGACGGCGAGCGAGCGGATCACCCTGGACGCCAACGACCCAGCGTCGTCGGTAACGGCCAACTCATTCTCGATCGGCATCCAACTGGCCGGCTTCCCGCAGGTGCTATCCCAGGTGCTGGCCGACATCACCGCGCGGGCGCACGGCAAGGGGTGGGTGCTCGACCCGCCCGCCTAACCAAGACCCACAGACGTCGTACCGCGTTCTCAGCACCGGCACAGCGAGCGCACACCACCCCGCCGCACCCTGGCCAACTATGAGCGCCGACCACCCCGACCCCCTCGACACTGAGCACGCTAACCCTGTCGAGCCGCCGCCGTTCAGCTCGCCGTGGGCCGCCCCCTATGCCGAGGCCCCGTACACGCCATCCCCGTTCCTGCCGCCGCCTCCGCCCCTGGCAACGCAAGAGCCAGCCGCAACTCCCGTCGCAGCCCAGGCAGCAGCCAGCACCGGCCGCGTCCGAGTCGCCCTGCTCGCCGCCTGCGTCGCGGCCCTCGTCGGCGCGGGCGCAGGCGCCGGGGTTGTCCTGCTCACCGATGGCGGCACCACGACAATCGTCCAGCGCAGCGCGCTCACCGGATCGGGCCAAACCGCCACGCCCGCCGCGCTCGACGGATCGGTATCCGCGGCGGCGGCCAAGATCCGCCCCAGTGTGGTGACGATCCAGGTCGCCGGCGGCAGCGAGCAGGGCACCGGATCCGGGGTCATCCTCACCGCCGATGGCTACATCCTGACCAATAACCACGTGGTGTCGGTGGCCGGAACCGGCGGCACGATGACCGTCCAGCTGGGCGACGGGACGACAGCGGCCGCCACCCTCGTGGGCACTGACGCGTCCTCGGACCTCGCCGTCATCAAGATCGACGCGGCCAACCTGACTCCCGCCACATTCGCCAGCTCGGCCAAGCTCGTCGTCGGCCAGAGCGTCGTTGCCGTCGGCGCGCCGCTGGGGCTGTCGGACACCGTCACCTCGGGCATCGTCAGCAACACCGCCCGTCCGGTTCGCTCGGGAGACAACAACGACGCGGTCTTCAACGCCGTCCAGACCGATGCGGCGATCAACCCCGGCAACTCCGGCGGCCCGCTGGTCGATCTCAATGGCGAGGTCGTGGGCATCAACGCGGCCATCGCGACTGAATCCACCGGCGGCGTCCAGGTGCCGGGCCAGTCCAGCTCGACGGGCAACATCGGCATCGGCTTCGCGATCCCGGCCGACGAGGCGACGCGGGTGGCCGACGAGCTGATCAAGACGGGCAAGGCCACCCATGCGGTGCTCGGCGTCTCGGCCGGCGCAACGGCCAGCAGCACCACAACCCCGTCGACAGCGGGCGCGGTGCTGAAGACCGTGGACAGCGGCGGTGCGGGGGCGAAGGCCGGGCTCAAGGCCGGGGACATCGTCACCAAGATCGGCGATCAGCGGGTCAACGACGTCGACGGCCTGATCGCCGCGGTTCGAGCCCATGCCCCGGGCGAGCAGGTCGACATCACCTACGTGCGCGACGGCAAGGCGGCCACCGTCTCGGTGACCCTGGGGTCGGCCTGATCGCCGGCCTGATCGTCGGCCTGGGACACGGGCTTGGGCAGGCGACGGCTGAGCGCAAGGGCGACGATGGCGAGCACTACATAGGCGGCTGACAACAGGACGCCGAGCCGCGCGTTGTCGGCGCCGGTCACCATCGTGAAGAAGAACGCCCCGCCGAACGCGTTGAGCGTCGCGTGCCAGACCGCCGCGAGGGACCAGCTGGCGCCGGTGGCCGCCATCAGGACGAGCACGATCATCTGGAAGCCGGCGTTCCCGCCGATGCCGATGGTCCATGACAGGTCGCCGCTGATCATCAGCGGCAGGTGCCAGAAGATCCGCAGGGCGGACAGGATGGCCCACGCCCCGAGCAGGCCATGGCGGCGCATCAGCACCGGCGCGGCGAACGCCGTCCAGCCGCCCTCCTCGCCGAGCCCGACGAGCACGAGCATGGCGAGGAATGTCACGGGGATCTCGGGCCAGGCCGACAGCTGTGATGCGGTGGGCAAAGGCGCGCCGAGGCCGTGATTGATCAGCACATTGACGATGTGCACAAGAGCCGGTGTCACGATCGCCAGGGCGTACCAGCCCGGTGCGACCCGCCAGGAGCGGATCCGCTTCCACCAGGCGCCGAAGCTGGCCCGGCCCTGGCCGCCCAGCACGACCAGCGTGGCCACCACCGGGCCCAGCGGGTTGTTCTCCGGGTTCTCGCCCAGTCCGAAGGCGGCGGCGATGTAAGCCGACCAGCCGAAGAGGCAGGCCAGCGCGGCGAAGCTCAGCATCGGATAGCGGCGTATGAGATGTAAGGGGTTGACCATGTCGGGGCTCCTGGGGGGTGATGCGGGGGCCGGTGTCGGCGCCTCACCAGACTCGGCCGCGGACGCGAATGGCGCGTCGGCCGCACGGCCACACTGCGAGCCGATCCCGGGATGGAGAGCCCGGCAGCGATCTCACTCTCCAGACCGATGAGCCACGGACCCGCGACCGCTACGTTTCAGGGGCCCATCAACAGCAGGGGCCCATCAACATCAAGGGGCCCAGCTACACATAGCCCTCACCGGAAGGCTCCAGTGCCCGTGCGCGAGCCACTCTCCCCCCGCCAGCTCGGGTGGGACATCGCGCTGGGCGGCGTCATCCTCGGTGCTGCCGTTGCCGTCCACCTCGCCGGCACCGAGGCAGTGGCCGGCAACCTGGAACCCAGCTGGCTATCGGTTTTGTTCACCGCCCTCGCCGTCGGGCCGGTGGTAGCGCGCCGCATATACCCGCTCCACGTCCTGACGCTGACGCTGATCGGCCTGCTGCTGCTGGTGGCCACCCGCAACACCGTCGGCATCGCCACCCTGGGCTGCACCCTGGCCTTCTACACCGCGGTCGGCAGCGGGTCGCGGCGCAGCGCCCGCCTCTCGGTCGGCGTCATGGTGCTGGGTGTCGCAGTCGGGTTGGCGATGCGCCCAGTCGACCTCAGCTCAGGCGGGGCGCTATCGACGCTGGGGGCCTTCCTCGGCTCCGGGGTCCTCGGGCTGGGCGTGCGCGGCCGGCAGGAGCGGTTCCACGCCGATGTCGTTGCCGCCCGGGAGCGCGCGGCGCGCGGTCTGGCCGACGAGCGGCTGCGGATCACCCGCGATCTGCACGACATCATCGGCCACGCGATGGGCGTCATGGTGGTCCAGGCCGGCGTCGCGGAGCGCCTGCTCGACAGCAACCCGGAGGAGGCCCGCGCGGCGGTGGCAAGGATCGGCGCCACCGGCCGAACCTCTCTGGCCGAGATGCGGCAAGTGCTCCAGGCGCTGCGCAACGACGATGGACCGGCCGACGCGCTCCCCTTGGCCCCGACGCCGGGTTTGGGCGAGGTGCCGGGGCTGATCAGCCGCGTCCGGGACGCGGGGCTGCCGGTGAGCTTCACCGTGTCCGGGACCCCGCACCCGCTGCCGCAGGGCGTCGAGCTGGCTGCGTACCGGATCATCCAGGAGGCGCTGACGAACTGCCTGAAGCACGCGGGCGCCACCAGCGCGACGGTGGTCCTGAGCTATTGCGCGAACGAGCTGACGGTGGGCATCGACGACGACGGCCGCGGCGAATCGGCAGCCTATGCAGCCACCGGCAACGGGATCATCGGCATGCGCGAGCGCGTCGCCGCCTACAACGGGAGGCTGACGGCAGGGCCGGGCGTTCGCGGCGGGTTCCACGTCGAGGCGCACCTTCCCGCCCCGGCTTCGGACCGACAAGCAGGCGACGCGTGATCACCGTCGTCGTCGTGGATGACCAGGAGCTTGTCCGGACCGGCTTCGCGCTGATCCTCGGGTCGGACCCAGGAATCGAGGTGGTCGCGCAGGCCTCCGACGGCGCTCAGGCGCTGGCCGCCGCGCGGCTGCATCGTCCGGACGTGGTGCTGATGGACATCCGGATGCCCGTGATGGACGGCATTGAGGCCACTCGGCGCATCACTTCGGAGCCGACGCTGAGCGGCGTGCGCGTGCTCGTGGTCACGACCTTCGACGGGGACGAATACGTCGTGGAGGCCCTCCGCGCGGGCGCGAGCGGGTTCCTCCTGAAGGACACGCCGCCCAACGAGCTGATCCGCGGGGTCGGCGTGGTCGCGGCGGGCGATGCGCTGCTGGCCCCAGCGGTCACACTGCGCCTCATCGACCGATTCGTGCGCGTGGAGCCGGTGCAGCCGCCGCGGGCGACGCCGCTGGCCGAGCTGACCGCGCGGGAGCAGGACGTCCTGATGGCCGTGGCCGATGGCTTCTCGAACCTCGAGATCGCCGATCGCCTCGTCGTCAGCTACTCCACGGTCAAGACCCACGTGAGCCACTTGCTGACCAAGCTGGATGCGCGCGACCGGGCCCAGTTGGTGATGATCGCCCACCGGGCCGGCATCTCGTCCTGAGGAGGGAAGCCAGAAGGGACGGTCAGCGCTTCTTGCGGCCGCGGCGGCTCGATGCGGCGGCGGCCTGGCGCTCGGCGATGCGCGCCTCGCGGGCGGCGGCGGCCTTCTCCTGCGTCGTCGACGGCGGCTTGGCAGTATCAGCGTCGCCCTCGCCCGAATCCTTCTTGGCGATGACCACCTTGCCCGAACCCAGATCGATGCGCCGACCGCCCGAGGCGTCGCCGGCTTCCTCGCGGGTCGCCTCGAGGTGCTTGCGCTCGTCGTCGTCGAAGCGCTTCCCCGGGTTGAAGATGGCTTCCAGGCCCCACTGCGTCACACCTAGACAGTACGTGGCGCACAGCCGCGGCGCTGGCCGCGCGGACGCCACGGTCGTAGCCTCAACCCATGCTGTTCCGGAGCAAGGCGCGCATGGTCGAGCCCGAGCGGGCCCTGGCGGGGCGCGATCACTACCTCTATCCCGTTCCCGAGACGCACGCGGCGAACGGCAACCGCATCCAGGCCCCCTTCCCGGACGGGCTGCAGACGGCCTATTTCGGGATGGGCTGCTTCTGGGGGGCCGAGCGGCTGTTTTGGGAGACGCCGGGCGTCTACTCGACGGCAGTCGGCTACACCGGCGGGTTCACCCCGTTCCCGACGTACGAGGAGACGTGCACGAACCAGACCGGCCAGACCGAGACGGTGCTGGTCGTCTTCGATCCGGTGAAGATCAGCTACGCGCAGCTGGTGCAGATGTTCTTCGAGGAGCACGACCCCACGCAGGGGATGCGCCAGGGCAACGACGTCGGCACGACGTACCGCTCGGCGATCTATACCGTCGACGCCGCCCAGGCCGCGATCGCCGACCGGGCGCGGGCCGCGTTCGACCAGCGCGCGCAGGCCGCCGGCTATCCGCCGGTCACCACCGAGATCGCGGAACTCGGGCCGTTCTACTATGCCGAGCCATACCACCAGCAGTACCTGCACAAGGTGCCCCACGGGTACTGCAACCTCGCCGGCACCGGGGTGAGCTGCCCAGTCGGGCTGTTCGCCGATGCCGACGCCTGAGACGGACGGATTCCCACCATGGCCGCAATGAACGAGCAGGAGCGCACGGAGTTCCTCGCCGATGTGCATGTCGGCGTGCTCGCGATCGACCACCCCGGAACCGGGCCGTTGACGCTGCCCATCTGGTACCTCGTCGAGGACGGGGATGTGCTGATCCTGATGGACGGCGGATCGCTCAAGGCCAAGCTGCTGCGGGCCTCGGGCTTCGGGACACTCACGGCGCAGGCCGAGTCCCGCCCGTACAAGTACGCCAGCGTCGAAGGCCCGGTTGTGCTCGAGCCGGTGCCCGCGGGCTTCCGGGAGAAGATGGCGACCCGCTATCTGGGCGCCGAGGCCGGCAAGGCCTACGCCGCGGGGCCGGACAGCCCCGATGCCGTGGTTGCCCGCCTTACTCCGACGAAGTGGCGGACCACCGACTACGGCAAGACCGCTTCGTAGGGCTCTGCGTCCATGCCGGAACTGCCGGAGATCGAGGCGCTCGCCGCGTTCCTGCGCGACCGCGCAGTGGGCCGGGCCGTCGCGCGCGTCGACGTCGCCTCCTTCACCGCGATCAAGACCTACGACCCGCCGACGACGGCGCTGCTCGGGATGACCGTCGACAACGCGACCCGGCACGGCAAGTTCCTGGACATCGAGATCGGCGGGCTGCACCTGATCACCCACCTGTCGCGGGCGGGGTGGCTGCACTGGCGCGAGTCGCTGCCCGCCGCCCCGCCGAAGCCGGGCAAGAGCCCCATCGCGGTGCGCGTGCATCTGGCCCCGGAGTTCGACGGCGGGCCGATGGCCGGGTTCGACCTCACCGAGGCCGG
Organism: Pseudonocardiales bacterium; assembly: GCA_025966155.1. Classification (GTDB taxonomy): domain Bacteria; phylum Actinomycetota; class Actinomycetes; order Mycobacteriales; family Jatrophihabitantaceae; genus RYN-150. Next base: position 1,796 of record JAOPVO010000263.1, on the reverse strand, counting down.
CACGCAGAAGCGGCTGGCCGTATACATCGTCAACGATGCATCGCAGGTGCCCGGCATCGCCCGCCTCGGGCCCGATGCGCTGGATCCGGGCTTCGACGTCATCGCGCTCAAGGCCGCCATCAGCGCCCAGCGGGGCCAGCTGAAGCGGGTCATCACCGACCAGTCGATCATCGCCGGCATCGGCAATGCCTACTCCGACGAGATACTGCACGTGGCCAAGCTGTCGCCCTTCAAGATGTCGACCAGCCTCAGCGACGACGAGGTTGCCCGGCTGCACGAGGCGATGGTCGCGACGCTCGCCGACGCCGTGCAGCGGTCGGTCGGGCAGAAGGCGGCCACGCTCAAGGGCGAGAAGCGCTCGGGCTTCCGCGTCCACGCCCGCACCGGTCTGCCCTGCCCAGTCTGCGGCGACACCGTGCGCGAGGTGTCCTTCGCCGACCGCTCCTTCCAGTACTGCCCCACCTGCCAGACCGAGGGTCGCGCACTCGCCGACCGCCGGATGTCCAAACTCCTGAAATGAGCACCGTGCATCCCCATAGCGACATCCCCACTGTCACCGCCGACCAGCTGCCCGAAGGCGCGGTGCTGCTCGATGTCCGCGAGGACGACGAGTGGGCGGCCGGCCACATCCAGGGCGCCCTGCACGTCCCGATGAACTCGATCCCGCAGCGTCTGGCGTCCGAGCCCGACCTGTTCCACCCCGACGGCGGCCTGGTCATAGTGTGCAAAGTGGGCGGCCGCTCCGCTCAGGTGACGGCCTGGCTGCAGATGCAGGGCGTCGATGCGCTCAATCTTCAGGGCGGTGTCCTCGAGTGGACGGGGTCCGGTCGGCCCCTTGTACGCGAGGACGACGGCGAGCCTTTCGTTTACTGACACGTCCTCGCTACCTTCGTCGTTAATACTCACCACGTGCTGCGAGCCTTGGCCCGGTCAGTGGGCCTGCCAATCGCCGAAGTCCGTCAACCTGTCCCCGTGACCAAGCGACCGTTGGTGGTCGCCCACCGCGGTGCGTCCTCGGTCCTGGCCGAGCACACGCTCAATGCGTACACGTGGGCGATCGACGCCGGCGCGGACGCACTGGAGTGCGATGTCCGGCTGACCCGCGACGGGCACCTGGTCTGCGTGCACGACCGCACCGTCGACCGCACCAGCGATGGCCGCGGGGCCGTCAGCGCCTTGGAGCTCACCGACCTCGCCGCGCTGGACTTCGCGTCGTGGCGCTCGGACGGCACGACCGGCAGCGGCCAGTTCCCCGGCCCCAGCCGCCGCCCGGTCAGCGGCAGCGAGCCCGACCGGATCAGCGCCGAGAACTCCGGGGTGCTGACGCTGGAGAAGCTGCTCGAAGTGGTCGTCAGCGCGCCGCGCCCAATTAAGCTGCTCATCGAGACCAAGCACCCCACCCGCTATGCGGGGCTGGTCGAGTACGAGGTCATCGAGCTGCTGCGCAGATTCGGCCTCCTCGGGAAGGTCACGCCGTCGCCCGACCACGACGGGCTCGAGACGCCGACCAGCTGCGTGACCGTGATGAGCTTCGCCCCGCTGGCGCTGCGGCGGATGCGCTTCCTCGCGCCCAACCTGCCGACTGTGCTGCTGATGAATGTGCTCCTGCCTGGGCGCCGCGCGGGCCAGCTGACGTCCAGCGCGCAGATCGGCGGGCCGGGCATGCACCTGGTTCGCCACGACCCCGACTACGTGCGCCGCCTCCATGAGCGCGGGCACAAGGCGTATGTCTGGACTGCCGACAGCGAGCAGGACGTCGACCTCTGCCTGGATCTCGGCGTCGATGCGATCATCAC
>JAOPVO010000262.1 GCA_025966155.1 Pseudonocardiales bacterium | reverse complement strand
CGGCGTCGCTGGTTGCCGGGTCGATCGTCGCCGATGCGTACGGCTCGACCAGCATCTCCGAGCGGCACCGCCATCGGTACGAGGTCAACAACGCCTACCGCGAGGCCCTCGAGCAGGCCGGCCTGGTCTTCTCCGGTGTATCGCCGGACGGCAGCCTGGTCGAGTTCATCGAACTGCCGCGCGACGTGCATCCGTTCTTCGCCGCCACGCAGGCGCACCCGGAGCTCAAGTCGCGACCGACTCGGCCGCACCCGCTGTTCGCTGCGTTCGTCAAGGCCGCGATGGACTATGACGACGCCGAGCGGCTGCCGGTCGACATCGAGGTGGCGGCGGCTTCTGCGTTGCCGTCGAATGCGTCGCAGTCGATTGCATCGCCATCGGGTGCGTCGCCGTCGACGGTCGGCGCCGTGGACGTGGCGGCGCGGGCGTGACCCAGCCGCCCTACGAGGTGGTCGGCTCGGTCGAGCGCTTCCGCGGCCGGGTCGTGCGATTACGGACGGATGAGGTTCGGATGAGCGACGGATCGGTGGCCGCGCGCGACATCATCGAGCATCCGGGCGCCGTGGCCGTCGCCGCGCTGGACGAGCACGACCGGATCGTGCTGGTGCGCCAGTACCGGCACCCGGTCGGGGCGTTCCTCGATGAGCTGCCGGCGGGCTTGCTCGATGTCGACGGCGAGCCGGCCCTCGAGGCCGCCAAGCGCGAGCTGGCCGAGGAGGCCGGACTGGCGGCCGCGGTCTGGCACACGCTGGTCGACGTGCACACGACGCCCGGCGGGTCCGATGAGGCAGTCAGGGTCTACCTGGCCCGGGCGCTGATGCCGGCCGCGGCCGCGGGCTTCGTGCTCGAGGACGAGGAGCTGCAGATCACCGTCTCGCGGGTGCCGTTGGCCGAGGCCGCGCAACGCGTTCTCTCCGGCGAGATCACCAACTCCCTTGCGGTGGCCGGCATCCTGGCCGCAGCCCGGGTGGCCGGCGCCGGCGAGGCCGCACTCCGTCCCGCAGATGCCGCGTGGCCGGCCCGTCCCGGGCGGTGAGCCCGGTCACCCCCGAGCTGGCGATCGGGGCTTTCCTCGACCACCTCGCCGTCGAGCGCGGCGCGGCGGCGAATACGTTAGCGTCCTATCGCCGAGACCTGCTGCGGTATGCCGAGTATCTCGAGCGCCTTGGGGTGCGGGATGTCGCGCAGGTCGACACCGCTGTTGTCACCGGCTTCGCATCGCATCTGCGCGAGGGCGATGAAGACCGTCGGCCGCTGGCCGCGTCGTCGACGGCTCGGGCTGTCGTTGCCGTCCGCGGACTCCATCGCTTCGCGTTGCGCGACGGGCTGACTCTGGGCGATCCGGCCCGGGCGGTGCGGCCGCCGCCGGCGGCGCGCCGGCTGCCGAAGGCGATTCCGCTGGAATCGGTCGAGGCGCTGCTCGCCGCGCCGGGCCCACTGGAGAACCCGCTGGCCGTGCGCGATCGCGCCCTGCTCGAACTGCTCTATGGCACGGGCGCGCGCATATCCGAGGCCGTGGGACTGAGCGTCGACGATGTCGACCTCGGCGACAGCCGCAGCGGCGGTAGCGTGCTGCTGTCCGGCAAGGGCGGCAAGGAGCGCCGGGTTCCCTTAGGGCGCTATGCGGCGGTGGCCATCGACGACTATCTGGTGCGATCGCGGCCCGGGCTGGCTTCGAATGGACCGGAGACCGGGACCCGTGCGGGCGCGCTGTTCCTCAATGCGCGGGGCGGGAGGCTGTCGCGGCAGAGCGCCTGGTCGGTCATGCGGTCGGCGGCGCAGAAGGCCGGCCTCGGCGAGGAGATCTCGCCCCACACGCTGCGGCACTCGTTCGCGACGCACCTGCTCGAGCGGGGCGCGGATGTGCGGGTTGTGCAGGAGCTGCTGGGCCATTCCTCGGTGACGACAACGCAGATCTACACGCTGGTGACCATCGACCAGCTGCGCGAGGTTTACGCCGCCGCCCACCCCCGCGCCCGCAGATGACGGTCGCTAACCAGGTCAGCGCCGGCGTCGGCGGACCGGCCGGGACCGCCCTGGTGCGGTAGCCTGCTCCTGCCGCTGGAGATCTGCCTGCAGGAGGTTTTACAGCCACATGGCTTTGTCGACAGATAGTCCCGATGGGCGTACGTCGGGGCGCCAGCCCGACCCGGTGACCGAGCGCGTCGCCCGGGTCATCCCGGAGCCGACGCCGCTGGATCATCACGGCCCGGCTCGCATCATCGCGCTGTGCAATCAGAAGGGCGGCGTCGGCAAGACGACGTCGACGATCAACCTCGGCGCCGCGCTGGCCGAGGTCGGGCGGCGGGTCCTGCTGCTTGACTTCGATCCGCAGGGCGCGCTCTCGGTGGGTCTGGGCGTGTCCCCCCATCAGCTGGACCGCACGGTCTACAACCTGCTCATGCAGCGGTCGATCGGCGTGCAGGACATCCTGCTGAAGACCAACGTGCCGGGGATGGACCTGCTGCCGAGCAATATCGATCTGTCCGCGGCCGAGGTTCAGCTGGTCAACGAGGTCGCCCGCGAGCAGACGCTGGCCCGGGTGCTGGCGCCGGTCTTGGGGGAGTACGACTTCATCCTCATCGATTGCCAGCCCTCGCTCGGGCTGCTCACGGTCAACGCGCTGACCGCAGCCCACGGGGTGATCATCCCGCTGGAATGCGAGTTCTTCAGCCTGCGCGGAGTCGCGCTGCTGATCGAGACCATCGAGAAGGTGCGCGAGCGCCTGAACCCCGAGCTCAGCATCGACGGGATCCTCGCCACGATGTACGACTCGCGAACGCTCCACGGCCGCGAGGTGTTCTCCCGTGTTGTCGAGGCTTTCGGGGACACCGTGTTCGACACGGTCATCGCCCGGACCGTCCGCTTCCCCGAGACCACCGTCGCCGGCGAGCCCATCACCACCTGGGCGCCCTCGTCGAGCGGCGCCGCCGCCTATCGGGCCCTGGCCCGCGAGGTCATCCACCGAGGAGTCACCCGATGAGCCCCCGTGCGAGCCTGCCCGGAGCCGCCGAGCTGTTCCGAAGCACCGGGACCTCGGGACGGGTGCCGACCGAGACCCCATCCGTCGTTGCCGCCGAGTCGCCAGACCTGATCCAGTCGGATCCGGCCCCGGCGCTGAGCGCGGTGCGCGACCCGGCGCCGGACGAGGCAGCCTTCGTCGCGGCGCCGCGGCGCGCCTCGGTCCGCCAGAGCGCGCGCC
>JAOPVO010000259.1 GCA_025966155.1 Pseudonocardiales bacterium | reverse complement strand
TCGCACCGGTTGCCGCCGTCGCCAAGCCAGTCGCGGTGGTCGCACCGGTTGCCGCCGTCGCCAAGCCAGTCGCGGTGGTCGCACCGGTTGCCGCCGTCGCCAAGCCAGTCGCGGTCGTCGCACCGGTTGCCGCGGTTGCCAAGCCGATCGCGGTCGTCGCACCGGTCGCCACCGTCGCGCCGGTAGCCGCCGCCAAGCCAGTTCCAGTAGCCAAGCCCGTAGAAATCGCCAAGCCGGCTGTTGCTGCGATTGACGCCGTGGCCGCCGCCGCACCGGTAGTTGCGGCGAAGCCGATCGTTGGCGCGAAGCCGATCGTTGGCGCGAAGCCGATCGTCGTCGCCAAGCCCGTCGAAATTCCCCTGCCGGTCGAGATCGCGGCCGCCGCTGCCGATGTGCCGTTGGAGTCCGGCACCGGGGCCCGCGGCGTGTCGATCACGACGAGCGGGCCGGACTCCGACACCGGGCCCAGTACCCGCTTAAACCGGCAATCCGGGCCGTCCGGCCGCCGCCGCGCCTCGCGCGCGGGCGCGCCGAGCATCTTCCGCGTCCCCGCCGGATCCACGACGCCGGGCTCTCGCGTCGCAGTCGCGCGCCGACGGGCCACGGCCGCGTCCCGTCGTCGTCCGCTCCTGCTGAGCACCCCCATCATCATCGCGGCGATCATCGTTGGCGGCAGCATCGGCGGCGAACGGCTGACGTCGGCCAGCGCCGACTCCTCCGCAATCGCCCAGAGCGCAGATGGCTCAACGGGCCTGGGCCAGTCGGACCTGCGGGTGTCGCGCCAGAAGCGCGATGCAGCCGCGGCCACGAGCGAAGCCGCTCCCAGCCCGACCGACACGACCACCGCCGCCACAGAGCCGCTCGGCGGGGCCGCCGCACCGGCCGCGCCGACGGAGCCCGCGCCAATCCAGCCCGCGCCGGTCGCCGCTGTGGCCGAAGGCGGCGTACCGGCCGCCGCCCCCACGGCCTCCGTGACCGCCGTTCCCCCGGCGGCGGGCACCTGGGTTCGCCCGGTCGAGGGCGGCAGCGTCACGTCGTGCTTCTGCATGCGCTGGGGCACCTTCCACGACGGCATCGACATCGACCCGCCGCTCGGCACCCCGATCGCCTCTGTTGGCGACGGCACTGTGATGTTCGCGGGTCCGGTCTCGGGTTACGGCATCGGGATCTACATCCAGCACATCGATGGCAGCGTCTCCTTCTACGGCCACATGGCGATCTACTACGTGCGGACCGGCGATGTTGTGACCGCCGGCCAGAAGATCGCGCTCGTCGGCAACGAGGGCTACTCGACCGGGCCGCACCTGCACTTCAGCGTCTTCACCAGCTGGAACCCCAACGGCCTGCGCCAGAACGCGATCGACCCGATTCCGTGGCTCGCCGATCGCGGCGTCACCGTGGGCGGCTACAACCCGAACGGCTGAGTTAGCCCACTCAGTACTCGGGTCGCTGAACAGCCTTTCGACCGGTCGCGGAGGGCCCCTTCGGGTTCAGAGCTTCTGCAGCGGCGCGTAGCGCAGGACCAGCCATTTCACGCCGGCCGAGCCGAAGTTGATCTGCGCGGCCGCATTGTCCCCGTTCCCCCGGGTATCGGTGACCGATCCGAGGCCCCACGCATCGTGGGTTACTTTGTCACCTATGGACAACGACGGCACCGGTCGGTTGCCCGCGCCGCCCCGCAGTCGCCCAGACCCCAGTCCTGAGGCCGAAAGCTGCTCCTGAGCCGATCGGCGCGGCGCAGCTCGATAGCCATGATCCGAATTCGACGACGGCCCGTCGTTCCATTCCGTCGCGCGCGAGCGGCGCGGCCCGTTCACGTCCCCGGTCCAGGTCACCAGCTCAGGCGGGATCTCATCCAGGAACCGAGACGGCGGATTCCAGGATGGCGTGCCCCATGTGCTGCGGCTGAGGGCGCGGGAGAGGAACAGTCGCTCGCGGGCCCGCGTGATGCCCACGTAGGCCAGACGGCGCTCCTCCTCCAACTCGGCGGGGTCGCTCATGGCCCGCATGTGCGGGAACACCCCGTCCTCCAGGCCGGTCAGGAACACCACGGGGAACTCCAGGCCCTTGGCGGTGTGCAGGGTCATCAAAGTGACGACCCCGCCGCTGGCATCGGGGATCGAATCGGCGTCTGCCACCAGGGAGACCCGCTCGAGGAAGGCGTCGAGGTCGGCCGGCTCGTCGCTGCCGGCTCGCGCCTCCTCGAACTCGCGCGCGACATTGACCAGCTCCCGCAGGTTGTCCACGCGCGACTCGTCCTGCGGATCGGTCGATGCCTCGAGCTCGGCCAAGTAGCCGGTGCGATCGAGGATCGCCTCGACAATGGCGCTTGGCGTCCCATCAGGGCCGGCAGCAACGCCACGCAGCTGCGTGAGCAGATCAACAAAGGCGACTATGGAATTGAGCGAGCGACTGGCGATTCCGGGTGCCTCGGAGGCACGCTCCAGCGCCGCCCCGAAGCTGATGCGCTCGCGCTGGGCGAAGTTCTCGACGAAGGCCTCGGCCCGGTCGCCGATCCCGCGGCGAGGGGTGTTGAGGATCCGGCGCAGGCTGACCACGTCATCGGCGTTGGCGATGGAGCGCAGATACGCAAGGACATCGCGTACTTCCTTGCGCTCGTAGAAGCGCACGCCGCCGACCACTTTGTAGGGCAGCCCGACCCGGATGAAGATCTCCTCGAATACCCGGGACTGATTGTTGGTGCGGTAGAACACCGCGATATCCGAGGGGATCGCGGCGGCAGAATCGGTCAGCTTGTCGATCTGCTGGGCAACCCAGGCGGCCTCGTCGTGCTCGTTCTCGGCCGCATAGCCGGCGATATTCTCCCCTGCGCCGGCGTCGGTCCAGAGGTTCTTCGGCCGCCGGCTGGCATTGCGAGCTATGACCGCGTTCGCGGCGGTAAGGATTGTCTGCGTGGATCGGTAGTTCTGCTCGAGCAGGATCGTCGTCGCGTCGGGGTAGTCGCGCTCGAATTCGACGATGTTGCGGATCGTTGCGCCGCGGAACGCATAGATCGACTGATCGGCGTCGCCGACGACCACCAGCTGAGCCGGCGGCAGACCGGGTGCGGCCGGGGCGGTGAGCTCGCGGACCAGCATGTACTGCGCGTGGTTCGTGTCCTGGTACTCGTCGACGAGGATCTCGCGGAACCGCCGACGGTAGTGCTCCGCGACATCCGGGAACTCCTGAAGCAGCCGCACAGTGCTCATGATCAGGTCGTCGAAGTCGAGGGCGTGGGCCTCGCCCAATCGCCGCTGGTACAGCGTGTACGCCTCGGCCAGCGCCTTCTCGTGTGCGGTGCCGGCGCGCTCGGCCCACATCGGCGGCGTCACGAGCTCGTTCTTGAGGTTGCTGACCTGGTTCGACAGCGCGCGCGGCGGATAGCGCTTGGCGTCCAACTCGAGATCGCGCGCAACCATGACCATCAGCCGGCGCGAGTCGTCGGCGTCGTAGATGGAGAAGGACGTCTTGAGGCCCAGCGCCTTGGCCTCGGCCCGCAGGATCCGCACGCACATCGAGTGGAAGGTGCTCACCCACATCGCCCGCGACCGGGGCCCGACGATGGTCGCCACGCGCTCGCGCATCTCCGCTGCGGCCTTGTTGGTGAAGGTGATCGCCAGGATCGCGCCCGGACTCGTGCCGGTGGCCAGCAGATGCCCGATCCGGTGGGCCAGAACGCGCGTCTTGCCCGAACCGGCGCCGGCGACGATGAGCAGGGGCGTCCCGCTGTGCTCGACTGCGGCCCGCTGCTGCGGATTGAGCGGGGCGGACTCGGTGGCGGGAGCGGTCCTCGAGTCAGGGGCGGGGCCAGTGGGTGCGGCGGCGTTCGGCGTCATATCGGGCCCCAGCCTACGGTTCGCGGCCGACAACACGCCGTGCCGGCGGCATGCTTGAGATGCCTCCGGTTGCTGTTGCCGCCGTCGGCGTGTCAGTATCGAGCTGTGATCAGCCGTCGCGAGTTTTTCTATGGGTATCGCCAGGTGCCCATGGGATTTGTCGACGCGCGCTAAACGCGAACATCCGACGCCCCGGGCCCACCAGCCCGGGGCGTTTTCCGTGCCGGGGGTAGGGCTCCCTGCCGAAAGGACCTCCTAGAGATGAGCACGATGAGCACTGAGCAGCAGCCCGCTTCCACTCCCGCAGCGGCAACGACAGTTGCCGGCGTCCCCACCGACGCCCCGTCCGCCCAGGCCGCCACCGAGGCGATCGAGGTCCTCCGCGGCCAGATCGATGCCCTCGACATCGCGATCACCCGCTTGGTCGCCGAGCGCACCCAGCTGTCCCGCCGCGTGCAGCAGGCCCGCATCAGCGCCGGCGGCACCCGCGTCGAGCTGGGTCGCGAGCGGCTGATCATGGACCACTACCGCACCGTGCTGGGCTCCGAGGGCCCGAACCTCGCCGAGGCGATCCTGCGCGTCGGTCGCGGTGCGCGCTAGCCCATGGCGGCGCGCTCCAGGAGCGCCGGCCCGCGCTGATCCGCTAACTGCGGGACCGGCCGCCGCTGGTCAGGTGATGCGGCGGTCGGCGGCCCAGCGAGCCAGCTGATGGCGGTTGGATAGCTGCAGCTTGCGCAGGACATTCGAGGCGTGCGTCTCGACGGTCTTGATCGAGATGAACAGCTCGCTCGCAATCTCCTTGTAGGCATAGCCCCGGGCCAGCAGCCGGAGGACCTCGCGCTCGCGCGGCGTCAACTGGTCCAGCTCAGGATCCGCGGACGGGATCGCCGGGGCGTCGCGGAACGCATCGAGCACGAATCCGGCCAGGCGCGGGCTGAACACCACATCGCCCTCGGCCACCCGGCGCACGGCATCGGCGAGCTCGGTCGAGGAGATCGTCTTGGTCACGTAGCCGCGCGCGCCGGCGCGGATCACCCCGATCACATCCTCGGCGGCGTCGGACACCGACAGCGCGAGGAACCGGGTATCGGGCAGCTCGGTGTTCAGCGCGGCCAGCACAGCCTGTCCCCCGCCGTCGGGCATATGGACGTCCAGGAGCACCACCGCCGGACGGAGCAGACGGATCCGGGTGATCGCCTCATCGACGCTGCCGGCCTCGCCGACGACGTTGACCTTGTCGCCCAGCTCGGCCCGCACTCCGGCGCGGAACATCGCGTGATCGTCGACGAGGAACACCGTCGTCAGGTCGCTGCCATCAGTCACGCCGCTGTCGGTCACAGTGCCATCCTCCTGCTCATTGGACATCTCGGGCCATGCGCAGCTGAACCTCGGTGCCGGAGCCTGGCGACGAGCGGACGGTTGCCGTTCCCCCGTGGCGCTCCATGCGATCGCGGATCGATCCGCGCAGGCCCTGGCGATCGTCGGGCACCTCGGTCTCATCGAAACCGACGCCGCGGTCGCGGATGAACACCGCGATCGAGTGCGGCTCGACCTCGGCGTAGAGCGACACCGCAGAAACCTTAGCGTGCTTAGCTGCGTTGACCAGCGCCTCACGGGTGGCCTGAACCACGGCCAGCACGCCGGGATCCCCGGGGGCGTCGCCGACGATCACCTGATCGATGGTGATGGCGTACTGATCCTCGACCTCAGCCGCAATCGCGGCCAGCGAGGTGGCGAGTCGGTCGGATTCGCGGGCCTGCCCATAGAGCAGCGTCCGCAGCTCGCGCTCCTGCCCACGGGCCAGGCGCACGACTTCGCGCGGGGTCTCGGCATTGCGCTGGATCAGCGCCAGGGTCTGCAGCACGGAGTCGTGCAGGTGCGCTGCGATATCGGCCCGCTCCTGGGATCGGATGCGGGCGCGCCGCTCGGTGCCGAGCTCGTTGACCAGCCGCAGCCACCATGGGCCGGTGATCAGCGCGACGCCGGTCAGCGTGGCGAACACGGCGATGACGCCGTCTCGTATCGCGCCGATGCCGGATCCGGCGATGATGCCGATCGTCCCGGCTGCGATCAGCGCGACACCCAGCACCACGCGGCCCAGGCCCACGCCCGCGCCGCCGTCGGCCAGCAGGCCCCGACTGCCGGCGCGCTTCCATTGAGTGCGATCGGCTTCGGTGGCCTGACGCCACATGAAAGCGACGCCGAGCAGCGACAGCCCGCCGGGCACGAAGTAACGGCTGGACGGCAGCCACTCCACCAGCGAGGCCACGAAGACGGCGAGCGCCGTGAGCGCGAACCCCCATCGAAGCACCTGCTGCTTGATGGGGTGCTCTTTGATCTCGCGGGCCTCCCCGGACGGCAGGGTCTGCTCGGGCACGATGATCCAGTAGGCGCCGTACAGCAGGACGCCGAAGCCGCTAGCCAGGTTGAGCAGGACGAAGCCGACCCGCATCCAGAAGACCGGGAGCCCTAGGTGCGCGGCCAGCCCGCTGGCGACCCCCCCGAGCAGGCTCCCATCCACGGCCCGGTACAGCTTGGGCACCGTAGCCGGGGCCGGTTGCGGGGCAAGGGATCCCGCGGCGCCGGCGGGCGCGCGCGGCGCCTCGACCGGTCCCGCGAACATGCTGCGCCAACCCATGCGGTCCATGATGTCCGAGCGCGGAGCCCGTCCGCATCGGGGACGACCCCGAGTCCCGGCGTCAGGGGCGCGGGCGCGGCAAGATCAGGGTGGAGCAAGGGCGCCTCCCGATACCGGCGGCGCGTCCAGGGAGGCAGGGTCGGTGCCATGACGGACACCTCGCGCACAGACACCGCCCCCAACCCTGGGTCAGCTCCGGCCCAGGTGCTGCGGCGCTCGAAGGACGACCGGGTCGGCGCCGGCGTCGCCGGGGGGCTCGGGCGGTTCTTCGGCGTCGATCCGATCATCTTCCGAGTGCTGTTCGTGGCCCTGACCTTCATGGGCCTGGCCGGGGTTGTCTTCTACCTCATCTGCTACGCGGTGATCCCCGAGGAAGGCGCGGTCAACTCCAAGCTCGACCGCGCCGTCGCGAGGCTGCGCGCCCGCGGCGTGCCGATCTGGGCGGCAGTCATCTGCGCACTGGTCATTCTGTGGGTGTGCCTGCTCAGCTGGTGGTCGCCCGTCCCCTTCAGCGCGATCGTGGTGATCGCGGTGGTGATCGGAGTCGCGTTGACGCGGATGCGGTCGAACCGCCCGGTCCCCGCTCCGTGGCCACAGTCTCCGACGTCGGCCGGTGCGGCTGCGCCCTCATCGCCGACGTTGCCCTACACCGGCGAGTCGATCTGGGCCGCGACGGCCGCGAACGATGCGCCAACAGTCTCGTTGTCCAAGCTGGACGACGCGTCGCCGCCCATGGCCGCAGCACCCCCGATGCCCGCGGAGACGACGACAGTGCTGCCGACGGCCAGCGAGCAGCTGCGCGAGTGGTGGGGCGAGACCCAGACCGCGTCGAAGGCCCGCGGCCGGCGCGGGTGGATCACCGAGGCGGTGGCATACACGCTGCTCGGGACGGTCTGGCTGATCCTCGGTCTGGTCAGCCTCGGATCGGCGATCCCGGTGCAGGCGTTCCTCTGGAGCGGGTTCGGCATCGTTCTGGGCTGCATGCTCATCGGGGCGCTGCTGCGCCGGCCACGCTGGCGGATGATCGTGGGTGTCCTGTTCCTGACTGCGCTGATCCTCGTCATCGGCACGTATCCAGTCCGCGTCGGCGATCCGACCGGCCAGCAGACCAGCGCGCCGTCGACGGTGGCCGAGATCGACGGCACCTACCGCATGCTCGGCGGCGAGCAGATGCTCGATCTGTCCGATGTCGACTTCTCTGACCGGACGGTCACCGTCCGCATCAACCACGGCGCCGGCCACGTGCGGGTCACCGTGCCCGACGACGTCGACCTCGTGCTGGACGCCAAGGCGCGCTACGGCGAGATCGTGGCCTTCGACCGCCAGGCTGAGGGGCTGCACAACCAGATCCAGCTGACCGACCTCGGCTCGGACGGCCGCGGCGGCGGCACGCTCCGGCTCACGGTGGACCTGCTGGCCGGCCAGATCGAGATCGTCCGCGGGGCTACTCGACGATGAGCGGGCGGAGGGTGCGGCGGGCGATCTCCAGGCCGGTCTGCACCTTCTCGGGCGTGCCGCCCCACACCGGGTCCTCGTGCTCAATCGATAGCACACCATCGAACCCGCCTTCGTAGAGCGCGTCGACGACGCCATTCCAGTCCACATCGCCGCGGCCGGGGACGCGGTAGCGCCACCACCCAGTGTCCCACTGGTCGCTTCGGGCGATCTGCCGGCCGAAGGCGCTGTACTGATTGCGCTTGTCCGCGAAGATCTCGAGGTCCTTGGCCTGTGCATGCAGCACCTTGTCCACGTACGGCTTCAATGCAGCGACCGGGTCGATGCCGATCCACAGCAGATGCGACGGGTCGTAGTTCAGGTAGAGGCCCAGGTCGAACATCCACTCCCAGAGCTCCGGGGAGTAGGCGAGGTTGCCAGGGTAGAGGTCGGGGTGCCAGCCCTCCATCACGCAGTTCTCGATGATGACCTTGACGTCGCGCTCGCCGGCGTACTCGGTGACCTCGCGGAAGAACGGCTCGGCGATCGCCAGGTTGTCGGCGACCGACTTGGAGATGTCGCGGCCGATGAACGTGCCGACGGTGGGGCAGCCCAGCAGCTGCGCGGCGTCGATGCACTTGAACAGGTGCGCCCGGACCTCAGCACGCTTCGCCTCGTCGACGTGCAGGTGGTTGTCGTAGAACGCGATCGAGGACATCTCGAGGCTGTGCTTGGCGAACAGCTGCTTCGTGGCCTCGGCGTCGGCCTCGGTGAAAGTGCTGATCGGCAGGTGCGTGGCGGTGAACGCGCGTCCATCCTCGGGCCACGCCGATACCTCGAGCGCCTGGTAGCCGTTGACCTGCGCATAGGCGGCAATCTGTGCCAGATCCCACTGAGGGAAGCACGCCGTGAAGAATCCCAGCTTCATATCCCAACCTCCACCCAAGAGCCTGATTGATGTGATTCCAGCACTGCATCCGTGAGGTGCGCGGCCCGCAGCCCGTCCTGGAAATCCGGCAGCCCGTCGATGTCGTCGCCATCGAGACGGGCGTACACATCGCGCATCAGCGCGGTGAAGCAGTCCTGGTAGCCCTGCGGGTGCCCGGCCGGCACGGCGTCGTAGCGCTGGGCGGCCACCAAGGTCGATGCGCTGCCGCGGGGCAGGATCTCGATGCCGTCGCGGCGCCCGATCCACAGCAGCTCGGCCGACTCCTGGTCGAACGCGAGCGCCCGATCGCTGCCGTCGAGGGAGAACGAGAGCCTGTTGGCGCGTCCCAGTGATACCTGGCTAACGGTCAATGTGCCGACGGCCCCGGATTGCATCGTCAGCAGCAGCACGGCGATGTCCTCGTTGCCGCGATCGGCGACGGCGCCGGACGGGGTCCGGCGCATGGGCTCGGCCAATCCGAGCCGCGCGGTCAGCGCGGCGATCCGCTCGCCGGTGACGTATTCGACGAGGTCGCACCAGTGCACGCCGATGTCGGCGAACGCGCGCGATGCCCCGCCCTGTACCGGGTCGACGCGCCAGTTGGTGTCCTCGGGCGAGGCCAGCCAGTCCTGGAGGTACTGGCCGTGGACCAGCCGTAGGCGCCCGAGCCGTCCGGCGGCGACCTGGGCGCGGGCCTCCCGCACCGGGCCGTAGTAGCGATAGGCGAAGGGGACGGCCGTGAGCACGCCGGCGGCGGCAGCGGCCTGGGCCAGCTGCAGCGAGTCGGCGGTTGTTGTCGTCAGCGGCTTCTCGCAGATGACGTGCTTGCCGGCGGCGATGGCAACGGCGGCGACCTCGGCGTGCAGATGGTTGGGCGTGCAGATATGGACGATGTCGATATCCGGGGCGAGGACAACGTCCATAGCCGACTCGGCTGCCCGCTCGGCGGCGAACGTACCGGCGGCAGCCTGAGCCTTCGCGAACGAGCTGCCGGCCACCGCGGCGACCGTTCCGCCGGCCCCGCGGACCGCCCGGGCGTGCACGGCGCCCATGAAGCCGGTGCCGATGATCCCGGAGCGAGGTCGGGACGCCATATCGGCGAACTTATGCACGTGACAAACAAAAGTCAACCTTCTACAGTTCGAGCCTCATGGACGGCATCGGCGGCGCGCCCCGCGAGCAGATGGCGTCGGTGCGCGCGGTGCTCGATCTGATCCGCACCGGGTCCGCGCGCACCCGCCCGGCGCTGGTCGAGCAGTCCGGGCTGGGGCGCACCGCGGCCAACCAGCGCCTGGCGCTGCTGCAGGCGGCGGGCCTCATCGACGGCGATCAGCTGGGCCCATCGACGGGCGGGCGGGCCCCGCGCGAGCTGCGCTTCCGGCCCGAGGCCGGATCGCTGCTGGTCGCCGATCTTGGGCCGCAGACGATGGCCGTGGCGCTCACCGACCTCGAGGGGACGGTGCTGGCCCTGCGACGGGCCGATGTCGACCTCGCCATCGGTCCCGATCGCGTGCTGCGCCGGGTCGAGCGGCTGATGGCCGGTCTGCTGGGCGGCCATCCGCACGGTGCTCCGCTGTGGGGAATCGGCGTCGGCGTGCCGGGCCCGGTGGAGTTCGTGGCGGGGGCGCCGGTCGCTCCCCCGATCATGCCGGGCTGGGACGGCTACCCCGTGCGCGATCGGCTCGCCGCGCGGTTCGACGTCCCGGCGTGGATCGACAACGACGCCAACCTGCTGGCGCTGGGCCAAGTGCGCGCGACGCCGGACGTGCTCGATCTGATCTTCGTCGTCATCGGCAGCGGGATCGGGGCCGGCCTCACCTCCGGCGGGCGGATCCACCGCGGGGCGCAGGGCGCGGCCGGGGACATCGGGCACATCGCCGTCACCGACGACCCGGCGGCGCTGTGCGAGTGCGGGCGGATCGGCTGCCTCGAGGCCGTCGTCGGCGGGCGGGCGCTGGTGCGGCGCGCGGGTGCGGCGTCGATGGCCGCGCTGCTGGAGGCGGCGCGCGCCGGCGACGCACGTGCCGGCGCGCTGCTCGAGGAGTGCGGTCGGCTGGTGGGGCAGGTGCTCGCGTCGGTGGTCAGCGTCGTCAATCCCGGCCTGATCGCGATCGGCGGCCCGCTGGCCGGGGATGATCGCGTCGTCGATGGCATCCGCGATCAGGTTCTGCGCCGGGCCCTGCCGCTAGCGACCCGTGACCTGCGGATCGTGCGCTCCGCCGATGGCGGGCTCGCCCTGCGAGGGGCGGCTGCCGCGGTGCTCGATCAGCTGCTGGCCCCGGACGCGCTGGCTGTATGGCTGCCCCGCGGGGCGCCGACCGGCCTGCCGCAGCTGGGCCACTTGCGCCGCTGAACCGCCGTCAACGCCGAGCTTGCGGCAATGGCTGGTCGCCCAGCGGCAGATCATTGCCAAAAGTTCGGGGTTCGGACTCGAGCGGGTGCTCGGCGGCGAACCGGCGCCCGGTCCGCGCGTTCAGCCACGACGACACCGCCACAGCCGCGAGCCCCACCACGGCGGCCGCGCCCAGGATCATCCGGGCCACCGTCGTCTGCTCGGCCAGCAGCGGGCCCAGCGTCGCCACCGACAGCCCCCCGCAGACCGCCACGACGTACATCTGATCGGCCAGGCTCAGTGCGACGGACCGCAGGAACAGGATGTCGCCGGGATCGATTGCGGAGCGCCCGCGCAGCTGCGAGTACACCGCGTGCCGCTTCGGCCACGGCAGCGCCCAGAGCGGCGAATCGCGCTTGGCCTCGAGCCGGCCGGCCCGCGCCCCCCGCCAGAGGCCCGCCCCCATGATCACCAGCCCGGCGATCAGCAGGACCGATCCGAGCGCGTAGAGCCAGCCGGGGCGGTTGTCCAGGTGCGCCTGCAGGCTCGGGCTCTCCAGCTGCGCGCCGAAGACGACAACCACGAGGAAGGCGAGGGCGAACCCCGCGATCGCCCGGCGGCGCTGGATCCGGCGCCGGCCGAACCGGATGCGCTCCAGGAACGGCGCATCGCCGGGGAAGCGATCCTCCAGCCACCGGAGCTCGGCGGGGTGCAGCGCCATGGCCGGTCCCCTTCCGTTGTCCATCCGGGCCGGTCGTCCGCGGCCGGGCAACCGTGCGATCGAGGATGCCCGACCCGCGGCCCTGGGGCTAGGGAGTCACTCCCATTCGATAGTGCCCGGGGGCTTGCTGGTGATGTCGAGGGTGACGCGGTTGATCTCGCGGACCTCGTTGGTGATGCGCGTGGAGATGGTCGCGAGCACGTCGAACGGCACGCGGGTCCAGTCCGCGGTCATCGCGTCCTCGCTCGACACCGGGCGCAGAACCACCGGGTGGCCGTAGGTGCGGCCATCGCCCTGCACTCCCACCGAGCGGACGTCGCCCAGCAGCACCACGGGGCACTGCCAGATGACGCGATCCAGGCCGGCCGCCGACAGCTCCTCGCGGGCGATCGCGTCGGCGCGGCGAAGGATAGCCAGTCGCTCAGCAGTTACTTCGCCAACTATGCGAATCGCCAGGCCGGGGCCAGGGAAGGGCTGGCGCCAGACCATCGACGCCGGCAGGCCGAGCTGCTCCCCCACTCGGCGCACCTCGTCCTTGAACAGCGCGCGCAAGGGCTCGATGAGGGCGAACTGAAGATCATCGGGCAATCCGCCGACGTTGTGGTGGCTCTTGATGTTGGCCGCGCCGGTGCCGCCGCCGGACTCCACGACGTCGGGGTAGAGCGTCCCCTGCACGAGGAACTCGACGTCCTCGCCGTGCGCGCCCGCCTCGGCGACCACGTCGCAGGCGGCCTGCTCGAACACCCGGATGAACTCGCGCCCGATGATCTTGCGCTTGTCCTCGGGGTCGGTCACCCCAGCGAGCGCGTCGATGAACCGGTCCACCGCATCGACGACGTGCAGGCGAACCCCCGTGATGGCAACGAAGTCCTCTTCGACCTGCCGGGCCTCGCCCTCTCGCAGCAGCCCGTGGTCGACGAAGACGCAGGTGAGCTGGTCGCCGACGGCGCTCTGCACGATCGCGGCCGCCACGGCGGAGTCGACGCCGCCGGAGAGCCCGCAGATGACCCGCGTGCTGCCGACCAGCGCGCGGATCAGCGCGATCTGGTCGTCGATGATGCTGACCTCGGTCCTG
>JAOPVO010000240.1 GCA_025966155.1 Pseudonocardiales bacterium | reverse complement strand
CTCAGTGCTGCGCCCGGGCCCGCCGACGCCAACGCGCCGGCCAGTCGGTCGTGGGCGGTGGGCTCGAGTCCGCGGGTGAAGTACACGCCGTGGTGCAGGCGGAGCCACCAGCCCCGGCGCACACGGTGCCGGATTGCATTGAGGGTGACACCGGCTTCATGGGCCTGCTGGGTCGTCACGATGCGGGGGATGCCGTTCATCCGCCGAGCGTCGCCTCGATGGGCATGCCCGGCAGCGGATGCGGACGGGCTGTGGACAGCGCGGAGCCTGTTGATGATCTCGGTGAAAGTGTTGCTGGGACGACGCTTCGGTCGAGATCATCACCGCACTCAAGGGGTGACTCGGTGATGATCTCGGTGGAAGTGTTGCTGGGACGACGCTTCGGTCGAGATCATCAACGGAGCTGGGGCGGCGCGAGGGCCGCCCGGTCCGTCGCGAGGGTGCGGGCGGGTCGGAGGGCTCGGCTGGGCAGCGGGGTGGGGTCGGCGGGGTGGACCTTCAGCACGGGCAGCGGGGTCGGGTCGGCGGGGTGGACCTCAGCGCGCGCGGGGGGACGGCTCCGGCGCTTCGGCTAGGTCGTGATGTCCTTGCTGGTGAAGTTGGCCCAGGCGGCGGTGAGGAACACGCCGACGTACACGGCCTGGAGCCCGATCCCGCGGGTGATGTCCCGCCAGCGGATCGGATCGCGGAACAGGTCCACGAACGACAGCCAGTAGCGCGTCGGCAGGTACGGGGCCAGCACGTTGGCCGCATCCAGGGTCAGCAGCAGCGACGAGGCGATCAGGAATGCCATCGCCCCGAGCGCCGCGGCCAGGGGCGAGTCAGAGAGAGTCGACAGGAACAGCGCGATCGCCGCGACGCCCAGCATCGACAGCGTGACGTAGCCGATCGCCAGCAGCGTGCGGCCGAAGATCTGCGAGGGCGTCAGCACGGTGCCGGACACCGTCGTCGCCTCGAACGACCCGACGCCGAACAGCGAGACCCCCACGACGTACGCCGTCGCGGCCACCACCACCACCGCGATGAGCACGAACACGATGACCGAGATCAGCTTGGCGACCAGCAGCGTCGTCCGGCCGACCGGGCGCACCAGCAGGTAGCGCAGCGTCCCGGCCTGAGCTTCGCCGGCTATGGATTCCCCGGCGACCACGGCCACGGCGATGGGCAGGAACAGCGGCAGCACGATCGCCAGCGCCGCCAGCGGGAACAGCGATCCGTTGTTGAGAACCGCCGACAGGAACACCGGCCCCTCGCCCGGGCGCGGCGCCAGATCGGTGAAGGCCAGCAGCGCGGCCACCAGCGTCGGCAGCGCATCCAGGAGCAGGATCGTCGCCCACGTTCGAGGACGGCGCAGCAGCTTGAGCAGCTCGACGGCGATCATCGGACGCTCCGATCGCCGGAGGAGCCCGCGGCCTCGAGCACTACCTGCTCCAGCGAACGCCGCTGCGGTGCGAGCTCCTGCACCCGGATGCCGGCCTCGACCAGCGCCCGATTGACCGCGGGGGCATCGCCGGACGCGATCACCAAGGCGCCGTCGTCGAGAACCTCGATCAGGCCCTCGCCGATTAAGACGCGCGCGGCCTCGGCGTCGGGGGTGTGCACCACGGTCCGCCCGGTTGGCTTCTGCAGATCCGCCAGCTGCTCCTGCAGCACGAGCCGGCCACGGTCCAGGACGCCGACGCGCGTGCACAGCTGCTCGATCTCGGCCAGCAGGTGGCTGGACAGGAACACCGTCGTCCCCTGCGCATGCAGCGACTGCAGCAGCTCGCGGATCTCGTGGATGCCCTGCGGATCCAGGCCATTGGTCGGCTCGTCCAGGATGAGCAGCCGCGGGGCCCGCAGCAGGGCGCCGGCCAGCCCGAGCCGCTGGCGCATCCCGAGGGAGTAGTTGCGCACCGGACGCCGGCCCACACCTGCGAGGCCCACCTGCTCCAGCGCATCGCCGACTCGGGTGCGTCGCGTCCGCCGCGACCCGCCGCGCCCGGCCGCGTCGAACAGCAGCAGATTCGCCCGGCCGGACAGATGGCCGTAGGCGGCCGGCCCCTCGATCAGTGCGCCGACCTGCGGCAGGACCGTGCGCGCCGACGACGGCATCGGCTGCCCCAGCAGCTCAATCTCGCCAGACGTCGCGTGCACCAGGCCCAGCAGCATCCGGACGGTCGTCGTCTTGCCCGAACCATTGGCACCTAAGAATCCGTAGATATCGCCCTCGCGCACGTCCAGATCGATGCCGTCGACGGCGTGCAGCTGGCCGTATCGCTTGGCCAATGCGTGCGTGACGATCATCGGCCGGTCCCGAGCGGCAGCAGCGATGACGATGCCGTGACCAGCGTCTCGACGGTCACCGTCCCCACCAGCAGCCAGCGCGAGCGACCGCCGGTATCGGCCAGCAGGGCGGAGATCGGCCCCGACGTCGTCGACAGCCCGACGTCCTCGACGACGGTCGTCGGCGCATCTCGGAGGGTGTCGCGCAGCGATCCGGAGAAGCGGTTGGGCAGATAGATCGCCACGAAGCTCGTGACGGTGTCGCCGTACACCCCGACCGAGCTGAAGCCCCCGTCGCCGGTGCGCGGGAAGCCGGCGAGGGAGTCCGGCAGCGTCAGCGCGTCGACCCCGCCGCGCTGCTGGAGGCGCCCGATGAGATCGCCGTTGTCGGTCTGCACCTGGGCATTGGGCGGGGGAGCGAAGGTCAGCAGCCCCGAGTCGGGGGCGGACAGGTCGATGTCGAGGAACGCGGTGTCGAGGGCGGAGTTCGCGTCGGCGCCGTAGATGACCACCCGCAGCGCCACCCCGGTCGCCTCATCGGCCCACACATCGACGCGCTTGACGGTCGCGGCTGGATCGGATGGGGTGAGACGGACCCCGGCGGCGCTGCGCCCGGCGATGCGCTCCGCCGGGAGGGTCGTGAGATCAGCCGCCGCGGCGTTGCTCAGCACCCGTCGGGCGACGGCCGGCGGCAGCAGGTCGGCCGGTGTCGGGATCGCGACTGCGGCGGTCGTGCTCAACGAGCGGGTCGCCTCCTCGGCTTCGTAGTCCCACGTCCAGGTGCCCTTGGCGTCGGTGTAGACGTCGGTCTCGCCGGTGTACCCGATCGCGTCGACTCGGCTGGCAGTAGGGGACACGTACCAGACGCGCATCTTGGTGCGGTCCCCGAACAGATCGGCAATCTCGCTGAAGCTGTCCGTGATGGGCAGGATGAGCCCGCCCGCGGACTCGGCGTACCCGCTGTACGGCTGGTCGGCCGAGGACTCGATGCGCTGGACGAGGTCCTGCGCGCTCAGGTTCCCGGAACCGGCCGGGATCCGGCCCACCGCCCACGGCAGCGCGGCCACCACGGCCACCAGGACGCCGACGATCAGCCAGCGACGCAGGGCGGCCAACGGCATTCCTCACCGTACGTCGGTAGGGCTGAGCGTGCCGGTGAGCGGGCAGGATCGGCAGCTGTGAGTATCACGACGCGGCTGGATCGGTTCCAGCGCAGGCATCCCGCACTCGGATTCCCGCTGGCCGTCATCTACAAGTTCTTCGACGACCAGGGCACCTACCTGGCGGCGCTCATTGCCTACTATGGGTTCATCTCGCTGTTCCCGTTGCTGCTGCTCATGGTCACGATCCTGGGCTATGCGCTGGCGGATAACCCGGACCTTCAGCAGAAGCTGGTCGACTCGGCGCTCAGCCAGTTCCCGGTCATCGGAGACCAGATCGGGGAGAATGTGGCGTCGCTGAAAGGGAATGTGACGGCCCTGATCGTGGGCATCGTCGGCAGCCTCTACGGCGCGCTCGGCGTTGCCAATGCGGCGCAGAACGCCATGAATCGCGTGTGGGGCGTCGCGCGGGCCCGGCGGCCCAATCCGTTCAAGGCGCGGGGGCGCAGCGTCCTGATCCTGCTGCTTCTGCTCGGCGGCGTCCTCGCCTCGGCCTTCACCACCTGGCTGTTCACGGCGGTCGACATCGGCGGCTCGGCGGCGGCGCTCATCGAGTACTGGGCGTCGCTGATCGGCGGGGTCGCGGTCAATGCGGCCATGTTCATCGTCGGGTTCAGGGTGCTCACCGCCCATCCGCTGCCGGTGCGCGATGTCTGGATCGGGGCCGTCACGGCATCGCTGGCCTGGCACGTGCTGCTGGTGAGCGGCACGTACTACGTCGGCCGGGTCGTCAACGGATCGACGGCGACCTACGGCGTATTCAGCACAGTCCTGGGGCTCATCGCCTGGATCTTCCTGGTGGCGATCGTGGTGGTGCTCAGCGCCGAGATCAACGTCGTGCGGGCCAAAAGGCTCTGGCCGCGCAGCCTGCTCACCCCATTCACCGACGCCGTCCAGCTGACCAGCGGGGACCGCCGGGCCTACGCGTCCTATCCGCAGGTCGAGCTGCACAAGGGCTTCGAGACCGTCGAGGTGAGCTTCCATCAGGAGCCGGCCGAGGACGCCCGCACTGACCCCAGGAGCTAGAGCGGGTGCAGCAGGTCGTCGGCGTCGACGATCGTGTACGCGTAGCCCTGCTCGGCCAGGAACCGCTGGCGGTGCGCCGCGTACTCCGCGTCCAGGGTGTCCCGCGCGACCACGGTGTAGAAGTGGGCCTGGCGCTTGTCGCTCTTGGGCCGCAGGATCCGCCCGAGCCGCTGGGCCTCCTCCTGCCGCGAGCCGAAGGTCCCGGAGATCTGCACCGCGACCGACGCCTCGGGCAGGTCAATGGAGAAGTTGGCGACTTTGCTGACGACCAGCACCCGGACCTCGCCCGTGCGGAACGCCTGATACAGCCGCTCGCGCTCCTTGTTCGTCGTCGAGCCCTGGATGATCGGGGCCCCGTCCAGGGCCTCCGATACGTCGTCGAGCTGGTCGAGGTAGGCCCCGATGACCAGGACCTGATCGTCCGGGTGGTTGTCGACGATGGCCTTGATGACCGGCAGCTTGGTGCGGGCGGTCGCCGCGAGCTTGTAGCGCTCCTCGGGCTCGGCGATGGCGTAGGCCATCCGCTCGGCGTCGGTCAGCGTCACGCGGGCCTCGGTGCAATCGGCCGGCGCGATCCAGCCCTGCGCCTCGATGTCCTTCCACGGCGCGTCGTAGCGCTTGGGGCCGATGAGGGAGAACACATCGCCCTCGCGGCCGTCCTCGCGGATCAGCGTCGCGGTCAGGCCGAGCCGGCGACGGGACTGGAGGTCGGCGGTGAGCCGGAAGATCGGCGCCGGCAGCAGGTGGACCTCGTCGTAGATGACCAAACCCCAGTCCCGGGAGTCGAACAGCTCCAGGTGCCGGTATTCGCCGCCTCGACGAGTCGTCATAACCTGATAGGTGGCGATGGTTACCGGGCGGATCTCCTTGCGCTCACCCGAATACTCGCCGATCTCCTCCTCGGTCAGCGTCGTGCGGGCCATGAGCTCGCGCTTCCACTGCCGGCCGGAGACGGTGTTCGTGACCAGGATGAGGGTGGTGGCCTTCGCCTGCGCCATCGCCGCCGCGCCCACAAGCGTCTTGCCCGAGCCGCAGGGGAGCACGACGACGCCCGACCCGCCGGCCCAGAACGAGTCGACGGCCAGCTGCTGGTACGGCCGCAGCGTCCAGCCATCCGGCGCGAGGTCGATCGGGTGCGCCTCGCCGTCGACATAGCCGGCTAAGTCCTCGGCCGGCCAGCCGACCTTGAGCAGCGCCTGCTTGAGCCGGCCCCGCTCGGACGGGTGCACCTGCACGGTGTCGTCGTCGAGCCGCTCGCCCAGCATCGGTGCGATTTTCTTCTGCCGGAGGATCTCCTCGAGCACCGCGCGATCCAGGGAGATCAGGACCAGGCCGTGCACCGGGTGCTTGGCCAGCTGGAGGCGGCCATAGCGGTCCATCGTGTCCGCGACGTCGACGAGCAGCGCGTGCGGCACGGTGTACCGGGAGAACCGCACCAGCGCGTCGACCACCTGCTCGGCGTCGTGCCCGGCCGCCCGCGCATTCCACAGACCGAGCGGGGTGAGCCGGTAGGTGTGGACGTGCTCGGGGGACCGCTCGAGCTCCGCGAACGGCGCGATGGCCGCCCGCGCTGCGCCCGAATCGGGGTGATCCACCTCGAGCAGCAGGGTCTTGTCCGATTGAACGATGAGCGGTCCGTCAGTCACTCGTCACATCCTCCCAGGCCGAGCCCGATCGTGCAGATCCGCCGTTGGCATCGGCCCCGCCGGTACTGAGGTGCGCCTCGACCGGGCCCAGATCAAGCACCGATGTGATGCGGTGCAGCGGGTAGGAGACGAGCCGATCGCGCGAGCGGGGGTCGTACCCGCGCACGGCCCCGCCGCCCAGCGAGATCGGCTCCAGCATCCGGGCGGTGATCGTGCCCTCGGACTCGGCCATCGCCAGCCCCACCGCCCGCCCGCCCCGGATCGCGTCGCGCAGCAACTCCAGGTTCCGGGCCGACGTGATCCCCGGGATCGGCGGCAGCCCGGCGATGCCGGCCGATGTGGGGGCGCCGGACAGGATGCGGTCCCCGGCCCGCATCCGGGCGACGTTGGTGGCCAGCTGATCCCGCGCGGTGCGGCGGACCGTCACGGGCTCGCGCCGCCGCGGCCGATCGCTGCTGCGGGCCGCGGACGGGCCGGCCACGAGCACCAGGCCATCGGGGCCCTCGGCCATCGGGGCGAAGCCCAACTCGCGCAGCCCGTCGAGCAGGCGCGCGACATCGGCGCCGCTCACCGCCACCGTCGGGGCGAGGCGCCGAAGATCCAGCGACGCGCTGCGGCGTTCCATCAGCACGCGGTCCAGCAGAGACGGGTCGTCGGATCGCAGATAAGCCAGCGCCGCCCCGGCCCGAAGGGCGCCGTGGCGACGGGCGACGTCGTCGATCAGGTAGCTCAGCGCCTGGGGGATCGGGGTGCGCGAGCGCGCCGACAGGAACGCCTGGAGGTCCGCGCCGCTGCGCCCGCTGTCCAGCGCGCGCCGGACTGTGGCCTCGCTGATCCGGTACACGCTGGCGCCGCCGCTGGATTCCAGATCGCCGAGCAGCTGCAGCATCGCGCGAAGCTCCGGCGTGGGCGGGCCGGGCACCACGGCGGTGAGGTCGGGCTGGAGCAGGAACGACTCGACCGGGGCGGGCAGCGCGCCCTGCAGCTGGGCCATCGCGGTGTCGGGCGCTCCGGCGATCAGCGACCGCGCGAAGCCGGCCAGCCCGCCCGCGCCGGTCAGGCCCAGGGCCGCCGCCTCGGCCAGGATCTCCCGGGCCAGCGTCGCGTGCTCGTCGGCCTTGCGCGGGGACTCCCACGCCAGGCGGGCCAGCACCGAGTCGATGTCGAGGATCGCGGCATCCGGGGGCGCCTGCGCCAGCGTCGCCAGCACGTGGCGCCGGGACTGCTCGACGGTCGCGCGGCCAACATCCGGGGACAGCGCCGCGACGACGCGCTCGCGCTGACCGGGGCTGCCGATGAGGCCCGGGCGGCGGCCCATCTCCAGCCACGTCTGGGCGATCGCGACCCACTGCCGCGCCGCGTCCATCGCGGCCCAGTCGTCGTACGCCTCGCTGGGGATCCACACCGGGGCGATCCCCGAGGACAGCGCGATCAGCCCGGCCGACGCCGCGATCTCGACCAGCAGCGCAGCCACCGCCTCGGTGACGGCGAGGTCCTTGGCGGTCCGGCGCAGATCGCGCACGCCGATCCCGCCGGCCCGAAGCGACGTCGGGGGGTTGGCCGACCACGTGAGGGCGAGCTCGTCGACCATCCGCAGCGCCGTCAGGACCTCGGTGGCTGCGCTGGACTCGACATCCCGGGCGCCGGCGGGCAGCACGGCGATCTGCGGGGCCTCGGTGGGCACAACGCCCCAGGGCAGCCCCCCGCGCAGGGCCAGGCCCACCTCGCGCGGCATCTCCACGGCGCCGGCGTCGATCGGGATGAGCAGGCCGCGGGCGACCAGGCGACGGCCGGGGGAGTCCTCGCCGCCGGGCTCGGCCGCCACGAACGCGCCGCGCAGCTGGCCGGCGGGCGCGCCGTCGCCAAGACGCTCGAGCACTGCCCGCTCGTCCTCGG
>JAOPVO010000222.1 GCA_025966155.1 Pseudonocardiales bacterium | reverse complement strand
ACATCAGCCGTGGTGAACAACAAGCAGCGTCGCGAAGCCGCGCGCCGGCACCTTCAGCGTCAGCTCGAGCGGCGCCAGGCCGCCGAGCAGCGCCGCAAGAAGGCGACGCAGCTCATTGCCGGCATCGTCGGGCTGGCAGTGGTCGCCGCGGCGATCATCGTCACGCTCGTCGTCACCGGCGGCGGGGACGACGACTCCCCCGCGGCTGGCGGCGCCACCTGCGCGTACACCGCCGGAGGGACCGCGGCCAAGAAGGCCACGCTCCCGCCCACGACGGGCGTCGCCAACACCGGCACGACCAAGGTGGTCATCCAGACCAACAACGGCACTGTCGACGCCACGCTCGACCGCGCCAATGCCCCGTGCGCGGTCAACAGCTTCGTGTCGCTGGCCTCGCAGGGCTACTTCGACTCCACGCCCTGCCACCGCCTCACCACCAGCGGCATCCTGGTGCTGCAGTGCGGCGACCCCGGCGGCACCGGCTCGGGCGGTCCCGGCTACTCCTTCGCCGACGAGCTGACCGGCAGCGAGAAGTACACCAGCGGCGTGATCGCGATGGCCAATAGCGGCGCGAACACCAACGGCAGCCAGTTCTTCCTGGTCTACGGGGACAGCACCGGCCTGCCCGCCTCGTACACGATCCTCGGCACGATGGACGCCGCCGGCGTGGCCGTCGTCCAGGCGATCGCGGCCGCGGGCGTCACTGGCGGCGGCAGCGACGGCGAGCCCGCACGTCCGACGACCATCGAGACCGTGACGGTCGGGGACAGCGCATCGGCCGGCAGCACCAACGCCGAGACGGTCACCAGCCCCGCCAGCTAGCCAGCCCACTCGCTCGTAGACCACGGCGATGATCTTGAGGTTTGCCCGCTTACCTCAAGATCATCGCCGGATCAGGCGGCGGAGCTGATGCGGTAGACGTCGTAGACGCCTTCCACATTGCGCACGGCGCGCAGCAGGTGACCCAGGTGCTTGGCGTCGCCGAGCTCGAAGGTGAACTTGCTGATCGCCACCCGGTCGCGGTTGGTCGATACCGACGCGGAGAGGATGTTGACCCGCTCGTCGGACAGGACCCGGCTGACGTCGGACAGCAGACGATGCCGGTCCAGCGCCTCGATCTGGATCGACACCAGGAACACCGAGTCGGTGCCAGGCGCCCAGGTGACCTCGACGAGACGGTCCTTGGCCTCCAGGAGGCTCGCTGCGTTCGTGCAGGTGCGGCGATGCACCGAGACCGCCCCGCCGCGCGTCACGAAGCCCAGCACGTCGTCACCGGGCACCGGGGTGCAGCAGCGAGCCAGCTTGACGTAGATATCGGTGACGCCGGCGACCACGATCCCGGGATCGGTGCCCGGGCGGCGGCTGCCGTGGCGGGTGGGCATCGCGACCTCGGAGAGGTCCTCGACGGCGCCCTCCTGGCCGCCCAGCGCGCTGACGAGGCGCTGCACGACCGACTGCGCGGATATCTGGCCCTCGCCGACGGCTGCGTACAGCGCGGCGACGTCCTGCAGATGCAGCTCCAGGGCAACCGTCACCAGCTGGTCGCCGTTGAGCATCCGCTGCAGCGGCAGCGAGGCCTTGCGCATCGCCTTGCCCAGGGCGGTCTTGCCCAGCTCGACGGCGTCCTCGCGGCGCTCCTTGGCGAACCACTGGCGGATCTTGGTCTTGGCCCGCGGGGACCGCACGAAGGTCAGCCAGTCCCGCGACGGGCCGGCATTCTCGGCCTTGGAGGTGAAGACCTCGACGGTGTCGCCGTTCTCCAGCACGCTCTCCAGCGCCACCAGCTTGCCGTTGACCCGCGCGCCCACGCATCGGTGCCCGACCTCGGTGTGCACGGCGTAGCCGAAGTCCACCGGGGTCGCACCCTCGGGCAGCGCGATCACATCGCCCTTGGGCGTGAACACGTAGACCTGCGATCGGCCCAGGTCGAAGCGGAGGTCGTCGAGGAACTCCCCCGGCTCCTGCGCCTCCTTCTGCCAATCGACGAGCTGACGGAGCCAGCCCATCTCCTCGGTGGCCGTCGAGGATTCCGCCGACGCCGCCACGCCCTTGATGTCCTTGTACTTCCAGTGCGCGGCGATGCCGAACTCGGCTGTGCGGTGCATCGCCATCGTGCGGATCTGCAGCTCGACGGGCTTGCCCTCGGGGCCGATGACCGTCGTGTGCAGTGACTGGTACATGTTGAATTTCGGCATCGCGATGTAGTCCTTGAACCGGCCCGGGACGGGCTGCCAGTTCGCGTGGATGACGCCGAGGGTGGCGTAGCAGTCGCGCACGGAGTCGACCAGGATCCTGATCCCGACGAGGTCGTAGATGTCGGTGAACTCCCGGCCGCGCACGATCATCTTCTGGTAGATCGAGTAGTAGTGCTTCGGGCGGCCGGTGACCGCGGCCTTGACCGAGCCCGCGGAGAGGTCGGCGTTGACCTTCTCCACGACGGCCTGCAGGTAGGTGTCGCGGGACGGGGCCCGCTCGGCCACCAGCCGCACGATCTCGTCGTAGCGCTTCGGGTAGAGGGTGGCGAACGCGAGGTCCTCGAGCTCCCACTTGATGGTGTTCATGCCCAGGCGGTGGGCCAGCGGGGCCAGCACCTCGAGGGTCTCGCGCGCCTTGCGCTCCTGCTTGGCCGGCGGCAGGAACCGCAGGGTGCGCATGTTGTGCAGGCGGTCGGCCAGCTTGATGACCAGGACGCGGGGGTCGCGGGCCATGGCCACGACCATCTTGCGGATGGTCTCGGCCTCCGCAGCGTCGCCGAACTTGACCTTGTCCAGCTTGGTGACGCCGTCGACCAGGTGCGCGACGTCGGGCCCGAACTGGCGCTCGAGCGCGGTGATCGACAGGCCGGTGTCCTCGACGGTGTCGTGCAGCAGCGCAGCGGCCAGCGTGACGGTGTCCATGCCCAGCTCGGCGAGGATCGTCGCGACGGCCAGCGGGTGGGTGATGTACGGATCGCCGCTCTTGCGCAGCTGCCCGCGGTGCTGAAGCTCGGCCAGGTCGTAGGCATCGTGCAGGAAGCGGATGTCGGCCTTCGGGTGCGATGCGCGATGCACCGCCAGCAGCGGCTCCAGCACCGGCTTGACGGCGCCGGCCTTGGGGCTCGCGGCCAGGCGCCGGGCCAGGCGATCCCGGACGCGGCGGCGGTAGACCGCCGAGCCAGCCGCCGGAGTGTCCGCGGTATCGGGCGCGCTGGGCTTGACGGCCACCGTGGCCGCGGATGCGGGCCGTGCGGATGCTGTCTCGGATAACTGGGCGTGAGTCGGGGCCGCCGTCGGCGCCTGCGCGGACGCAGTTCCGGGCGGAGTGTCGATAGTCATCGGACCTCCTCGGCTCGTCGCGGGATGGGCCTCATCCTAGGGCCACCCAGCAGGTGGGATCGAGGCGCAGGCGCGTCGGCGGCACCTCAGAGTCGGAGCAGGCTGCGCAGGTCCCGACCGCTCAAGCGCGCGCGGCCGCCGAGGAATTCCAGCTCGACCAGCAGCCCGATCCCGACCACGTGCGCGCCGGCCTGCTCCAGCAGCATCGCGGCGGCCTGCAGCGTTCCGCCGGTGGCCAGGACGTCGTCGACCAGATACACCGGGAGCCCGGCCAGGTCGGTATGGGGCACCTCGATCTCGGCCGAGCCATACTCGAGGTCGTAGGACAGGCGGCGGGTCGGCGGCGGCAGCTTGCCGGCCTTGCGGACCGGCAGGATGCCCGTGCCCAGGTCCCGGGCGACCGCCGCGGCGACGAGGAAGCCGCGGGCCTCCACGCCGGCGATGACCTGCGCGCCGAGCGTCGCCGCATGCTGGGCGAGGGAGCCGACGCAGGCGCCGAAGGCCGCGCCGTCGCCCAGCAGCGCATTGATGTCCTTGAATCCCACACCGGGCTCGGGGAAGTCCGGGACGTCGCGGATCAGGGCCGCGATACTGCGCGCGACCGCCCCGCCGCCATCGCCCCGGGCGCTGTCGCCCCAGGCGCCGTCCACCCGAGCGGCCGGCACGCTACTTGCGCCGGGGGCGGTTCGCCGAGCGCCCGGACGGGCGGGTGGTGGGCCGGGCCCCGGGACGCGGCGCCGGCATCGGGCCGGCGGCCACACGGGCCCGCACCGGTCCAGCCGCCTTCTTCAGGTCCGTCCGCCCGGCCTTCGCGTCGGCCGCGCGCTTGGCCAGCACCCGTCGGTTGAGCGCCTTGAACTCCGGCTCGCGCTCGGTCAGGTCGCAGAGGATCGGCGTGGCCAGGAACAGCGAGGAGTACATGCCGACGGTGAGGCCGATGAACAGGATCAGCGCGAGGTCCTTGATCGTTCCCACGCCCAGGATCAGGGCGCCGACGAACAGCAGGCCCCCGACCGGGAGCAGCGAGATGATCGAGGTATTGACCGATCGCATCAGCGTCTGGTTGACGGCGAGGTTGGCCGCCTCGGAGTACGTCGAGCGGGACCCCGCTGTGATGTTCCGCGTGTTCTCGGCGATCTTGTCGAACACGACAACGGTGTCATAGAGGGAGAACCCGAGGATGGTCAGTAGCCCGACGACGGTCGAGGGCGTTACCTCGAAGCCGATCAGCGCATAGATTCCCGCCGTGATCACCAGGTCGTGCAGCAGTGCCGTCAGCGCCGAGATCGCCATATTCCGCGTGAACCGAAGCCAGATGTAGAGGAACACCGCGATCAGGAACACGACGAGGGAGATCGCAGCCTTGCGGCTGACATCGGCGCCCCAGTCCGATCCGACCGAGTCGATGCTGATCTTGTCAGTGCCCACGCCAAGGTTGGTGGCCAGGGAGTCGCGGGCGGTGTTCTGCTCGGCGATCGTCAGCTCGCCGGTCTTGACGATCAGCAGGCGGGTCGACCCGGACCCCACCTCCTGCGCGGCCTCGGCCGGCTCCTGACCGGATTCCTTCAGCGCCTCGAACAGCCGATCGGTGGTGAGCGAAGTGCCCTGGGCCTCGACCTGGAACTGCGTGCCGCCCTCGAACTCGATGCTGAAGTTGAACCCGCGGACCGCGAAGCTCAGGATGCACAGCAGGATCAGCAGGGCCGAGCCGAGGTACCAGCGGCGCCGCGTCCCGATGAAATCGAAG
>JAOPVO010000214.1 GCA_025966155.1 Pseudonocardiales bacterium | reverse complement strand
ACACCACCGGGGGGTACAACGAGATCACCTCCGCCGAGTACCTCCCGAGGATGGGCGACGAGACGATCTACCAGGGGCGCGTCATCTGCGTCAGCGGGCCCTGCGCCTACGAGCCGGGCATGACGGTCACCACGGAGTTCGGAAGTGCCACGATCGTCGAGGCGCCGGGCTACACCCTCGATTTCTCGAAGGTGGGCCCGGCCTCCATAGGCACGTGCACCGTGGTCACGAGCAAGCAGGTCGCCTGCGTGGTGACGGCCTCGGGCACGGTGTCGGGCGGGCAGTTCCTGTTCAGCGGCGACGTGGCCACGGACATCCACATCAGTGCGGCCTCGGCGAGCGGCGTGCAGTTCTCCACGACAACATGGTCGCCGGGAGCGGGCAACACCTCGACCGGCAACGACCCCGCGAACGACGTCCAGGTCGTGACCGGCGACCTCGTGTACTTCGGCGAGGACCTCTCCGTCGGCGCGAACTTCGCCGTCGCGCCGTCGTCGAGCCGCACCGGCGCCTACGACGTGACGTGCGCCGAGGTCAGCGTCTTCGATCGCTGCTACTACCCGGACCTGCCGCTGGGCTACATCAACTACAGCGCCGGAGCCACGGTGACCTCGCCCGTCGGGACGACGTACCCGCTGCTCAACGGCGCAGCGGAGGTCGGGACCTGCACGGTCGCGACCGCCGTGCGCGTGGTGTGCATCCTGACGACCGGCGGCGACCTGCCCCTCGACGCCCATCTGACGGCATCGGGCTGGACCGAGTCGATCCCGGCCGGCGCCGATGGGACCGTCGTTCGCACCGACACCTATATCCCGTACGACGGGTACTGCCGGAACCCTGAGGGCTGCGGTCCCTACAGCCCGTACAACGATGTGGAGTTCCCGACCCTCGGGGACGTGAAGGCCAACAACGTCCGCACCGTGGCGCTGTCCGCCGCGGTCGCGCCGGACCCGACTCCGACGACCGACCCGACGCCGACGGCTCTGCCGACCACCGGCACCGGGGTCGCCGCCCCGGTCCTGCCCGCCTTGGCGGCCACCGGGGCGAATCCCCATAGTACGGTGGGTATCGGCCTGCTGGCGCTGGCATCCGGCGCGGGGCTCCTCGTCGGGGCCCGCCGCAGGGAGCACCGCCGCTAGACCGGACCGCCGCTCCACCGCAATTGCCGATCGCTTGCAGCGCCGCAGGCATCGCCCGCCCCTAGGCGACAGTCACCGCGGCCAACCGTCCCGAGATGGAGTGGCCATGGCGCCCGATCGTTCGCGCAGGACGGGGCTCCTGCGCAAGCGGGACTTCGGCACCGGCCCGGAGGCCGACGCGAAGTACGCCTCGAACCTGCTGGCGCTGCTGTCGGTCACGCTGATCATCAGCGCCCTGAGCGGCGGGCTGCTGAACGTGTCGTTCCCGGTAGTCGTCCGGCATTTCGATGCCTCCGCGTCGGAGGCCAGCTGGCTGCTGCTCGGGGCAATGCTCACCAGCACCTCCCTCATCATCGTCTTCGGGCGGCTGGCGGACATGCTGGGCCGGCGCCCGTTCTTCCTGGGCGGCGTCGCGGTCCTGGCGGCCACCAGCCTGCTCGCCGGTCTCGCGCCGAATGTGCAGGCGCTCATCGCCATCCGCGTCGTTCAGGCCGTCGGTACGGCGATGCTGCTCGCGGTCATGGCCGCCATCCTGACGGTCAGCACGCCGCCCGAGCGGCTGAGCCGCTACATGGGCATCTATATGTCGGCGCTCGCCTCGGCCTCGTTGGCCGGGCCGCCGCTCGGGGCGGTGCTGGCTGACACGCTGGGCTGGCGGGCGCTGTTCCTGTTCCAGGCGCCGTTCGCGGTGGTGGCCCTGGTGTGGGCCGCACTGACCCTGCGCCCGATGCCGTCGACCTCGCGGGGCGGCCGCCTCGATGTGCCCGGCGCCATCGTGGTGATGGCAGTGCTGACCGGCGTCATCTTCGCGTTGTCGCGGTTGCAGACCCGGGGCCTCACGAACCCCCTTGTCCTGACCGGCTTCGCGGTCTTCGTGATCGGCCTCCCGGTCTTCGTGCTCCTGGAGCTGCGCACCGCCTCGCCGCTGGTCGATGTGCGGCTGTTCGTCAAGCGCTCGGTCGCGGCATCGAACGGCGCGGTGTTCTTCGGCAATATGGCCGGCTCCGCGCTGGTGCTCATGGGCGGTCTCTATTTCCAGGCGGCCTACGCCAACTCGCCCCTCGAGGCCGCGTTCAAGATCCTGCCGATGCCCCTCGCTACGACCCTGGCCGGCCTGTCCATGGGCCGGATAAGCCGCCTGGGCACCCAGCACGCTATTGCCACGGTGGCTCTGGTGTTCGGGGGCAGCGGCATCGTCCTGCTCTTGGCCGCGTTCGGCCTGGGCTGGAGTTACCCAGTCATCTTCGTGGGGCTGTTCATCGCCGGGTTCGGCGGCGGCGTCTTCGTCCCGGCCAACACCACCGCGATCCTCCGCGAGGTGCCCAGCGACCGCCTCGGCGTCGTCAACGCGGTGCGCATGATGCTCATGATCGCCGGCGGGCTGATCGCGACGGCGCTCTCGCTGACCCTGCTGACCAGCGCATTGCCGACTGAACTGCGCAGCGCCGTGTTCGCCGGCAACATGTCGAAGGTCTCGGCCGACGCGGTCGACCAGCTGCGGGAGGGCTACATCCGCGCGGCCGGGGTTCTGCTGGCCCTTCACGCGCTGGGCATCCTGGCCTCCTATATCGCCCATCGGTCGTACGTGCCCCCCGTGGCCGAGAGTTCGGGCAAGCACGCCGCGCCGGCGCGCGTCCCGGAGCCCACGACGGCCGCATCCGCCCTCTGATCCCTGGGCGGTAGGCCTCCGCGACCCCGGAAAAGACAATGGGCTGAAATCGACCCATCTGCTGTGTGAGTGGTTATACACTCATCTAGCACATGAGCTGATTTCACGACGGAGGCGGCGATGGCGAAGGACTGGGCGCGGGTCAACACGCCGGCGCAACTGGGGACCTACCTCGCTCACTTGCGGCAGGCGCGGAGGCTGACTCAGACCGAGCTCGCCGATCTGCTCGGAGTGGACCGCCGCTACGTATACGAGATCGAGTCGGGCAAGGCGACGCTTTACAGCGACCGACTGTTCAAGACGCTCAGGCTGCTCGGGGCGCGGCTCACGATCGAGTCCGATGTCGAGGATGCGACGCCGTGACGCGGGGGCCGTTGGACGTCTGGATCTACGGGGTCAAGGCGGCCATCCTCAGCGAGACGCCCACGGGTCTCATCGAGCTGACGTGGACGACCGATGCGCGGGTCGCCTGGGGCCTGGGTCCGTCGGTGGTATCGCATCTGCTCCCGATCGAACGGGCCGCTGGGCCGCATCCGCGCCGCGTTCAGGCGTTCCTCGACGGCCTGCTGCCCGAGGGCAATGCCCGCGTCAACTATGCAATGGACGTCGGCCTCGCTTCGCAGGACACGTTCGGGATGATCGCCTGCTATGGACGTGACACGGCGGGCGCCCTCGTGTTCCAGCCCGAGGGCGAGCACGAGCCGATACGGGTCGGCAGCTACGTGCCTATAACCGAGGCCGAGGTGGGTGCGCGGCTCCGTGAGGCGGATCGGCACTCGCCCACTGATCCGGAGGCTCGCGGGGTGGAGTCGATATCGCTTGCGGGGATGCAGCCGAAGATCGGCGTTCACCGCATCGGCGATGGCTGGCTGGCGTGTCGAGGGGGCGCGCCGTCGACGTGGATCATCAAGCTCGCTCATCCACCTGGCTCGGGGGCGGCGGATGTCATCGACACCGAGGTGCTGTCGCTCGATCTTGCCCGTGCCATCGGTCTGACCACTGTGCGCGCCGAGGTGCACGACTTCGATGGCGTCCGGGCGATCGCCGTGCCCCGCTACGACCGCGTCGCGGCGGACGGGGAGCTTCGGCGGATCCACCAGGAGGATCTCGCTCAGGCGCTCGGCCTGAATACGAACGACCCGAACCGCAAGTTCCAGCGAGGCAACGCGCTCCCATCGCTGCGAGCGGCCGCCGATGTCCTACGGTCCGGCGGCGCGGAGCCGGACGAACTGCTTCGTCTCGTCGCATTCAACCTGCTCATCGGCAATACCGACGCACACGCCAAGAACATCTCGTTCCTGCGCCTGGCGGATGGGGGAGTTCGCCTTGCCCCGGCATACGACGTGGCGATGCACATGCATCACGCCAATGTCGAGGCACTGTCGGCCATCGACATCAACGGCCGCTACCGCCTCGCGCAGATATCGGCCGCCGATGTGGTCGAGGAGGGGATCGGCTGGGGCATTGCGCCCAAGGTGAGTCGCCGTCTGGTGGCCGATACGGCCCGGCAGATGGAGGCGGCCCTGGCCGAGCTGGACGAGACGGACTACCCCGGCGTCAGTGGCCGCGCGTTCGACACTGTGCGCGCCCGGATCCGCGGCGGGCTGGGCGATCGCGAACTCCCCGACGGGGGCCTGCACCAGCCGGAATCGCGCGTATGGGTGCCTGCGCATATCCGCAACGGCCGCGACGTCGCCGGCCACTTCCGGCAGCGCGGGCCGCGAGCGCGCTAGCCGCCTAGCCGCTGCTCCGGCTGAGCGGCGGTGTCCTCGCGCCAGAAGAAATACATCAGCACCGCCATCGCCCCGGCCAGCGGGTGCCAGAGCAGGCCGTGCAGCTGAAGCAGGCTATCGGTGCTGCAGAGCGGGCCGCCGGTCTGCGAGAGGGACCAGAAGACAGTGGCGACGACGATGCTCGCCACTGCGCCGGCCCACAGTGCGCGGGGGAGCGCGCGGCCCATCAGCACCGTCCGGCGGCTTGCCCAGACCGCGACCTCCAGCGCCAGGTAGACGAGCACGAGCCCGACGATCAGCAGAGCCGACTTGTACTGCCAGTCCCAAAGCGCGCCCAGGACGGTGAACGAGCCGACAGTGACGGGATACCCGAGCCAGAAGAGCCGTCGGCTGAGGCCCAGGCGCAAGGCGGTGAACCAGATCAGGAAGGCGGCGAACGCGTACATCGACAGCCCATCGATGGCGCCGGCCCAGCTCTTGAGCGACGCGTGGAACCACATGCTGCCCAAGCCGAGGAACAGCACGACGAACACGTACAGGTCCGGGATCCTCGCGGTGGACCTGATGAGGTTCGATTGCGCCCCGGTGCGGCGGTCGGCCTGCACGCGCAGGGCGACGATGAGGGCGGTGACCAGCGCGTAGAGGTTGGACCAGGTGTTGACGGGCTGCCGCACCCCGCCGCGATGGGACTGCGCATCAGCCAGGGAGAACCCCTCGCAGTAGCACCCGTTCGGCACGGAGCACGTGCATACGTCGGCGGCGCCCGGCCAGCCGAGCAGGACAAATGCGAGGAACGGGACCAAGACCGCCGCTGCGCCGACAAGGTAGATGGCGACGCTCCTGGACATGGCCATGCGGGCATGCTCGCGCACCTCGGGAGAGCGCGCTATGGCCTGCGCCCGGGGACCGCGCCGGGGATCGGTGCGCCGCGCCCTAGGGCTGGTCGATGGCGGCCTCGGCCAGCAGGGCCACGGAGCGCAGCCGGCCGGCGGTCTCGGAGTTCTGATGCGCGGTGATCAGCTCATCGGCCTCGGTCAGCTTGGCGAATTGCTCGAGGTAGTCGCGGCACTCGGGGCCCGTGCCGACGGCGGAGTAGGTGATCATCTCCTCGACCTGGCGGGCGGCGCCGGAGTCGAGGATCGCCTCGGCCTCCTCGTCGCTGAGCCGCTCCTCGCCCCGGCTGTACATCCGGGCGACGCGATCGCGCTTGACGAGGCGGAACTGCCGCTCGGCCTCGTCGGTGGTCTCGGCGGCGACGACGCTGACCGCGGCGATGAAGTACGGCTCGGACAGCTGCGGGCCGGGCCGGAATGTCCGCCGGTAGATCGACGCGGCCTCCAGCAGGTGCGTGGGCGCGAAGTGCGAGGCGAAGGCGAATGGCAGCCCGAACGCGGCCGCCAACTGGGCTCCGAACAGCGACGAGCCGAGGATGTACAGCGGGACGTGGGTGCCGCGACCGGGGATCGCCTTGACGCCGGGCACGCGGGACTCGTCGCCCAGGAACGCCTGGAGCTCGAGGACGTCCTCGGGGAACTGGTTGGACGCCATCGGGTCGCGGCGCATGGCCCGGGCAGTGGCCTGGTCCGATCCCGGGGCCCGGCCCAGTCCGAGGTCGATCCGGCCGGGGTGGATCTCGGCCAGCGTGCCGAACTGCTCGGCGATGGTCAGGGGGGAGTGGTTGGGGAGCATCACGCCCCCGGACCCGAGCCGGATCGTTGCGGTGTGGGCCGCCACATGGGCGATCAGCACGCTCGTCGCCGAGGAGGCGATTGAGGACATGTTGTGGTGCTCGGCGTACCAGACCCGCTTATAGCCCGAGGCCTCCGCCTGGCGGGCCAGCTCGACGCTGGCTGCGATGGCCTCACCGACGGTCTGGCTGCGCTTGACGGGCGCGAGGTCGAGGATCGACAGGGGAATGTCCACGGTGACGTCCGATCGGTCGGGTGCTGCTTGCTGGCGGTCTGATGAAACTGGCGAACGAGCTGTACCGACGGTAACCCCGCGCGGGCCTCGCGTACTCCCGGGTTGACGCCCGAACATGCACTATTCGGGCCCAACGGACTTAAGAGCAGGTTCAGATCGGCGCAGCCGGGTTCCGGACGGATTGCGCTCGATATGAGGCGGGTTGCGAATCGGACACGAAAAGCAGATTGACCTTGCGGGGATGCGGGTCTATCGGGGTCGGGCGGCGCAAGCCGCCCGTAACACGTTCGACACGGAAGTTCCTCATTCGACGAAACATAGGCTCCATACGTTCCGTGCCATCGGGGGATGCAGACCGGCGCATTCGCAACGAGTGCGCTGCACAATGCCGTCAACGGCCATTCCGGAAGGCAACACACTTTGAGCATGCTAAAGACTCGGGTCCTGGCTGGAATCACGATGTCACTCGCTTTGGCATTCTCTCTCGCCGCCTGCGGCGCGAAGGCCGATGACGACGACGAGGGCGGCGGGTCGAGCGCCAAGTCCTGCGTCGACACATCGGGCGCCACCGTGAAGGTCGGGTTCCTGAACTCCCTGTCCGGCACCATGTCGATCAGCGAGAAGACCGTCGCGGACTCCCTGAACCTCGCGGTGTCCGAGATCAACGCCGCCGGCGGCGTCATGGGCAAGAAGCTCGAGGTCGTCCAGGAGGATGGCGCGTCCGAGCCCAAGATCTTCGCCGAGAAGGCCACCAAGCTGATCCAGTCCGACTGCGTGGCCGCTGTCTTCGGCGGGTGGACGTCGTCCTCCCGGAAGGCCATGCTCCCGGTCTTCGAATCCAACGACTCCCTGCTGTTCTATCCCGTCCAGTACGAGGGCCTCGAGTCGTCGCCCAACATTTTCTACACCGGCGCGACCACGAACCAGCAGATCATCCCCGCCTTGGACTATCTCAAGGGCGAGGGCGTGAAGTCGATCTTCCTCGTCGGCTCGGACTACGTGTTCCCGCGCACGGCCAACAAGATCATCAACGCCTACGCCAAGGCCAACGGCATCGAGGTCAAGGGCGAGGAGTACGCGCCGCTGGGCGCCACGGAGTTCTCGACGATCGTCAACAAGGTCAAGTCCGCCGACGCCGACGCCGTCTTCAACACCCTCAACGGCGACTCGAATGTGGCCTTCTTCAAGCAGTACAAGAACGTCGGCCTCACGGCCGCGGCCATGCCGGTCGTCTCGGTGTCCATCGCCGAGGAGGAGGTCGCCGGTGTCGGCATCGACAACCTCAAGGGCCAGCTGACCGCCTGGAACTACTACCAGACCGTCAATAACCCCGCGAACACGAAGTTCGTCAAGGCGTTCAAGGCCAAGTACGGAAACGACCGCCCGACGTCGGACCCCATGGAGGCTGCGTACACCTCAGTCTACCTCTACAAGGGGATGGTCGAGAAGGCCGGCTCGTTCGACGTCGCCAAGGTCCAGGCGGCGGCCGGCGGGGTCACCTTCGACGCACCCGAGGGCAAGGTCACCGTCAACGGCGAGAACCACCACATCGCCAAGACGTTCCTGATGGGCGAGGTCGGCGCCGACGGCCTGATCACCACCGTGTGGTCCTCCCCAGCCCCGATCGAGCCCGACCCGTTCCTGAAGTCGTACCCGTGGGCCGCAGGCATCGGCGGCTAGTCACCTGAATTGGACGTAGCCCGTGGCCGGCGCGCACCCTGCGCGCCGGCCATCGGGCTGACCAGCAGCAAAGGGGTCGCAGGCTCATGGACACATTCACCAATCAGCTCGTCGCCGGACTCTCCGTGGGCTCGGTTCTCCTGCTCGTTGCCCTGGGGCTCTCGCTCACCTTCGGCCAGCTCGGGGTCATCAACATGGCGCACGGCGAGTTCATCATGGCCGGCGCCTACACCGCCTATGTCGTGCAGCAGGCCATCTCGGACCCCGGCGCCTCGCTCCTGATCTCCATCCCCATCGGGTTCGCCGTCGGCGGCGCGATGGGGCTGATCCTGGAGATCGCGCTGATCAGCCGCCTGTATCACCGCCCGCTCGACACCCTCCTGGTCACGTTCGGCGTCTCGCTGATCCTCCAGCAGCTGGCCCGCGACCTCTTCGGCGCACCGGCCAAGCAGGTCGTGGCGCCAGAATGGCTCTCGGGCCAGACGTCGCTGGCCGGGGTCGACGTGCCCAAGGCGCGGCTGTTCATCTTCGTGCTATCGATCACGGCCGTGCTGGCAGTGTCGGCGGTCCTGAAGCTCACGCCCCTGGGCCGGCGCATCCGCGCGACGGTCCAGAACCGCGATCTGGCCGAGACCATCGGCATCCCCACCCGGCGGATAGATCGCTATACATTCTTCATCGGCTCCGGCATCGCCGGTGTTGCCGGTGTCGGTCTGACGCTGCTCGGCTCGACCGGGCCGACGCTGGGCACCAGCTACATCGTCGATGCGTTCCTCGTGGTCGTCGCCGGCGGCATCGGCCAAGTCAAGGGCACCGTCATCGCGGCGTTCGGGCTGGGCCTGCTGCAGGCCACCTTCGAGTACTCGACCACCGCCAGCATCGCCAAGATGCTGCTGCTGCTGGTGATCGTCCTGTTCCTCCAAGTCCGGCCGCAGGGCCTGTTCACCGTCCGCACCCGGAGCCTCGCATGAAGCGCCTCGTCCCGCTGCTGGCCTATCTGCTGCTCGCCGGCGCGCTCCTGCTCCTCGCCCCGGCGATCCTGACCGACTTCCGGCTGTCGCTGCTCTCGCGGTTCTGCACGTTCGCCATCGTCGCGGTCGGCATCGGGCTGGCCTGGGGCCGCGGTGGGATGCTCACCCTGGGCCAGGGGCTTTTCTTCGGCCTCGGCGCGTATGTCATGGCTATGCACATGAAGCTCGACGACGCCGGCCCCGGCGGGGTGCCGGACTTCATGAAGCTGTATGGCGACGGCAAGACCCCCGGGTGGTGGGAGCCCTTCCGCAGCCCCATAGTGACGCTGCTGGGCATCATCCTGGTCCCGGCCATCGTCGCCACCGTGCTCGGACTCGCGGTCTTCAAGCGCCGGGTCAAGGGGGCGTACTTCGCCATCCTGTCCCAGGCGCTGACCGCTGCGTTCGCCATCCTGCTGATCGGCCAGCAAGGCACAACCGGGGGGTTCAACGGCCTCAACGGCTTCAAGTCCTTCTTCGGCTACGCCGTGAATGACCCGGTGAACCGCAGGCTCATCTACTTCCTGACGGCGATCATCCTGCTGGTGATCCTGGCCGGGATGGCGCAGCTGTACCGCAGCCGCTTCGGCGAGCTGCTGGTGGCCGTGCGCGATGGCGAGGAGCGGGTGCGCTTCCTGGGCTACGACCCCGCCAACATCAAGCTGGTCGCCTACGTGGTCTCGGCCGTCCTCGCCGGGATCGGCGGCGCGCTTTTCGTGCCCATCGCCGGGATCATCTCCCCGAGCGATGTCGGCGTCGTGCCATCGATCGCGTTTGTCATCGGCGTGGCCATGGGCGGGCGCACCACACTGCTCGGCCCAGCTGTCGGCGCGATCGCCGTGGCCTGGGCGCAGACCTCGCTCTCGGAGAACTTCCCGTCGTTCTGGTCGTACTTCCAGGGCGGGCTGTTCGTCATCGTCATCCTGTTCCTGCCCGGGGGAATCGCCCAGCTGCCGACGATGGCAACCCGCCTGCGCCGCCGGCCGAAGCCGCCCGCCGACCCATCGCCGATCCCGCAGCCGCGAGCCGCGGAGCCGCGAGCCGCGGAGCCCCGAGCCGCGGAACCCGCAACCACGAGTGCGCCCGCGACCGGGGCCGTCGCATGAGCACCGACTACCTCGAGATCACCAAGCTGCACGTCGAATTCGATGGCTTCGTCGCCATCGACAGCGTCGACCTGACCGTCCTGCAGGGGGATCTGCGTTTCCTGATCGGGCCCAACGGCGCCGGGAAGACCACGCTGATCGACGCCATCACCGGCCTGGTGCCGGCCACCGGGTCGGCCCGGTACGGCAGCACGGAGCTGCTCGGGCGCAAGGTGCACCAGATCGTGCGGATGGGGGTGGGCCGCACCTTCCAGACGGCCTCGGTGTTCGAGGACCTCACCGTGCTGCAGAA
The DNA here is from genome assembly GCA_025966155.1 of Pseudonocardiales bacterium. Lineage (GTDB taxonomy): Bacteria > Actinomycetota > Actinomycetes > Mycobacteriales > Jatrophihabitantaceae > RYN-150. The sequence continues at coordinate 14,790 of JAOPVO010000214.1, read as the reverse complement.
CCTCGACATCGCGGCCGGGTTCGGCCGCAGCCCGCTGTCGCTGCTGCGCAAGCGGCGCTCGGTCCCGCCGGAGGTGGAGAAGGCGCTCACCGCTGTCGGGCTGGAGAGCCTGGCCCTGCGGCCGGCCGGCGTGCTCGCGCACGGTCAGAAGCAGTGGCTGGAAATCGGGATGCTGCTGGTCCAGGACGCGAGGGTCATGCTCCTGGACGAGCCGGTCGCAGGGATGAGCCACGAGGAGCGGGAGGAGACCGGGCATCTGCTCAAGCGCATAGGCGCCGATCGAACCGTGATCGTGATTGAGCACGATATGGACTTCGTGCGGACCTTCGCCGACTCCGTCACCGTCATGCACGGCGGACGGGTGCTGGCCGAGGGCACCGTGGCCGAGATCCAAGCCGACGAACGGGTGCAAGAGGTTTACCTGGGACGCTCCGTTGCCGCCATCACCGAGGAGGTGGGCTGATGCTCGAGCTGCGATCGGTCACCGCCGGCTACGGCCGGAGCATGGTCATCCACAACATCAGCCTGGAGGTGCCGCTGGAGGGCGCGGCCGCGATCATGGGCCACAACGGCGCGGGCAAGACGACGCTGCTGCGCGCCGCGGTCGGGCTGCTGCCGGTGCGCTCCGGGAGGGTCCTGCTGGATGGTCAGGACGTCACCTCCTATCGCCCGAACAAGCGGGTCCGGCGCGGGCTGGCCTACGTGCCGCAGGGCCAGCAGTCGTTCGGCCAGCTCACGACGATGGAGAACCTCCAGCTCGCCGCCGATGGGCGCAAGCGCGGCCCGGTGCTGATCGACGAGATGCTCGATCAGTTCACCGCGCTCCGCCCCCTGCTCGCCCGGCGGGCGGGGCTGCTGTCCGGCGGCCAGCGCCAGCAGCTGTCCATCGCCCGGGCCCTCATCACGGAGCCGCGGATGCTGATCCTCGACGAGCCGACCGAGGGCATCCAGCCCAACGTCGTCGCCGAGATCGAGCAGGTGATCCTGAACCTGACCCGCAGCGGCGGCCTGTCGGTCCTGCTGGTCGAGCAGCATGTGGGCTTCGCGCTGCGCTCGACCAACCGCTACTACGTGCTGGAGGCCGGGCGCATCACCTCCAGCGGCGACGGCGGCGAGGGCGCGATCGCCGATGTGCGGGCGGCCATGGCCGTGTAGCGGCCTACTCGTCGGCCGGCTCTGCCTCCAAGCCGGTGGCCGAGGCGGGCCGGCTCGCCTTGGCCGCCTCCTCCATCTGCCGGGCAATGGCGGCGTTGGTCCCGTCGAGCTCCGGGTCCACGAATCGGTCTGCGCTCTCGGGTTGCGTCATGCGCTGGTCCTTCCCATGGCCGATGTCGATTCAACGCCGGCAGGCGTCGCCGAAATCCGGGCGGGGCAGATCAAGCAGATGCCCACTGAAGCAGGCCGGTACGTCGCCCCCGGCGCGGAGTTCACCCGCGACGACAACTACATCGCCACCCGCATCACTGCCGACGGCCGCGACGGGTACCCGGTGGAGGCCGGGCGCTACCGGCTGATCGCGGCGCGCGCGTGCCCATGGGCGAATCGGGCGATCATCGTCCGCCGCCTCCTCGGGCTGGAGGGGGCGCTGTCGATGGGCATCGCCGGGCCGACGCACGACGCCCGCAGCTGGAGCTTCGACCTGGATCCCGGCGGCGTTGACCCGGTGCTGGGCATCGAGCGGCTCCAGGACGCCTACTTCGCGCGCTTTCCTGGCTACGAGCGGGGGATCACGGTCCCGGCGATTGTCGAGATCGCCACCGGGCAGGTGATCACGAACGACTACCCGCAGAACACGCTGGACATCTCGACCGAATGGTCGGCGTTCCACCGCGACGGCGCCCCGGACCTTTACCCCGAGCGGCTGCGCGGCGAGATCGACGAGGTAGCGGATCTGGTGTTCCGTGACGTCAACAACGGCGTCTATCGCGCCGGGTTCGCCGGATCGCAGTCGGCCTACGAGAAGGCGTACGGGCGGCTGTTCGATCGACTGGATTGGCTGAGCGACCGGCTGACCAGGCGCCGCTATCTCGTGGGGGACACGATCACCGAGGCCGATGTGCGGCTCTTCACCACCCTGGCCCGGTTCGACGCCGTCTATCACGGCCACTTCAAGTGCAACCGGCAGAAGCTGTCGGAGATGCCGGTGCTCTGGGCGTATGCCCGGGACCTCTTCCAGACGCCCGGCTTCGGGGACACCACCGATTTCGCCCACATCAAGGCGCACTACTACGTCGTGCAGAGCGACATCAACCCCACCGGGATCATCCCGCTCGGGCCCGACCCGTCCGGGTGGCTCGCGCCGCATAGCCGCCATCAGCTCGGCGGCCGGCCGTTCGGCGACGGGACCCCGCCCGGCCCGCCGTCGCCCGGCGAGACGGTGCCGGCCGCCCACGGCGCCTCCGCCTAGCGTGCGGGTCGCGCTCAGGACGTCTCGGGATTCACCACCGACTCGCGCTTCTGCGCCTCATCGTCCGTAGTGAGCGGCGCCTCGGTGACGCTGTCTCCAGGCTCGGCGTTGTCGATGGCCAGGTCGGTCTCGGTGGGCTCAGTCATAGGGACACCCTGCCCACTCAGCTGGCCGGCGCCACGTTGGACAGATTCGCGCAGAGGCGGTCGCGCTCCCACTCGGCGTTGATCCGATGGGCCTCGGCTCCGGTCGCCGGCAGAGGGACGCCGCGGCTGTCCAGGTGGGCGGGCTCGAACTGCGCGGCCGCGACCTTGCTCTTCTGGAGGGTGAGCGTGAGCACCCCGTTGTCGTCCTGCTCGTTGTCGAAGGACATCCACCAGAGGTAGTTCGACAGCCCGTAGGCGATATAGACGCCGTCGTCGCGCCAGCCCGCGCCCTGCAGGACGTGGGCGTGGGTGCCGACGACGGCGGTTGCCCCGGCGGCGGCCAGATCGTCGGCGATGCTGCGCTGGTCGGCATTGGGGAAGGTGCTGTACTCGAAACCCCAGTGGAGGTAGACGACCACTACATCGGCCTGCGCCTTCGCGGCGACGACGCTGTCGATCAGGCGCTGGGAGTACGCGCTGGCGATCCCCGGAGTCCCATCCTGCGCTGTGTAATCGCGCAGCGTCTCCTCGGGGACCTGGCTCGCGCCCAGGATCGCGATCCGCACGCCGTTCACGGTCGAGAGCCACGGGGCGTACGCCTGTGCGGCGTCGCGGCCGATGCCGACCGTCGGGAAGCCGCTGGCGCCGATCGCGGCGAGGGTCTGCTCCAGGCCGTCGCCCCGGTAGTCCGCCGCGTGGTTGTTGGCCATCGTCGTGACATCCACGCCGGCCGCGCGCAGGGCGGCGAACGCGGTCGGAGGGGCCTGGAAGGTGAACGACTTATTCGCAGGCGTCCCGCCGACCGAGATCGACGTCTCGAGATTGACCATCGTGATGTCGGCGCGCGAGAGAACGGCGGCGGCCTCGCCGAAGGCCGTCGCGGGGCTGGCGGCCAGCCGATCGGCGACCCGATCGGCGAAGTGGACGTCGCCGGCGAATGCGATGGTCACCTGGCCGGGCGTCCCCGCGGAGCCGGCCGGCCCACCCGATGAGGAGGGCGCCGCCGGTGTCGTGGGGGGAGCAGCGCCAGGCGCCGGGGCCTCCGGGCTCGCGGTCAGAGGCGGCGGCGCGCCGGGGAGCACGGACGAGCCGCCCGTGCAGCCGGCAATCAGGGCCAGACCCAGCGCCGCTGAGCCCATTAACGCCCGCCGCAGCCGGCGTCTGCTTATCGGCAAGGCCATCCCACTAGCATTCCTCACCGGCGGCGCTGTGCCCTGCACGCCATTCCGAATGGCCGGCAGCAGGCGGCCCCGTCCCGAAGGAGCCACCCGTGTCCGCGACCACCGACCCGTCCGTTCCCGCAGTCGAGGGACAGGACGCCGGCCGCACGACGCGCGTGCCCGTCCCCGCCGGCTCCTCCGCGTTCGAGGCGGTCCGCGCCGCCGGCCTGTCCGTCAACGGCGCCGACGGCATCGTCGTCGTCCGCGATGCCGGCGGCGACCTGCGCGACCTGTCCTGGGCGCCCGAGCTGGACGTCGAGGTCGAGCCCATCGCGCTGTCCTCGCCCGACGGCCTGGCCGTGCTGCGCCACTCGGCGGCGCACGTCACCGCCCAGGCTGTGCAGGACCTGTTCCCCGGCACCAGCCTCGGGATCGGCCCGCCGATCGAGAACGGCTTCTACTACGACTTCCTCCCCGAGCGGGCCTTCACCCCCGAGGATCTCGCGGCCATCGAGAAGCGCATGACCGAGATCATCAGGGCCAATCAGCGCTTCGCCCGCCGGGAGATCTCCGACGACGACGCGCGCGCCGAGCTGGCTCATGAGCCGTTCAAGCTGGAGCTCATCGGCCTCAAGGGCGGCGCCTCGGGCGACTCCGAGGAGAGCGTCGAGGTCGGGGCGGCCCAGCTGACTATGTACGACAACATCGACCCACGCTCGGGCGAGCTCAAGTGGACCGATCTGTGCCGCGGCCCGCACCTGCCCACCACCATGCGGATCCCCGCGGTCAAGCTGATGCGCTCGGCGGCGGCGTACTGGCGCGGCAGCGAGAAGAACCCGCAGCTGCAGCGCATCTACGGCACCGCGTGGGAGTCCCCGGCCGCGCTCAAGGCCTACCTGAACCTGCTCGAGGAAGCCGCGAAGCGCGATCATCGCAAGCTGGGTATCGAGCTCGATCTGTTCAGCTTCCCCGATGAGCTCGGCTCGGGCCTCGCGGTGTTCCATCCCAAGGGCGGCATCCTGCGCCGCGAGCTCGAGAACTACGTGCGCAACCGCCACATCGAGGAGGGCTTCGACTTCGTCAACACCCCGCACATCAGCAAGGACGGCCTGTTCCATACCTCAGGCCACCTGCCGTACTACGCCGACACGATGTTCCCGCCGATGATGATGGAGAACGCGGAGTACCGCCTCAAGGCGATGAACTGCCCGATGCACAACCTGATCTTCGCCTCCCGAGGGCGGTCCTACCGCGAGCTGCCGCTGCGCCTGTTCGAGTTCGGGTCGGTGTACCGCTTCGAGAAGTCCGGCGTCGTGCACGGGCTGACCCGTGTGCGCGGCATGACCCAGGACGATTCGCACACCTACTGCACCCCGGAGCAGGCTCCGGGGGAGGTGCGGATGCTGCTGAACTTCGTGATAGGCCTGCTGAAGGACTTCGGCCTCGACGACTTCTATCTGGAGCTGTCGACTCGGGACCCGGATTCGGACAAGTTCATCGGCAGCGACGAGGAATGGGCGGTCGCCACCAAGGTCCTCGCCGACGCCGCGGGCGACACCGGGCTGAAGCTGGTCCCCGATCCCGGGGGAGCGGCGTTCTACGGCCCGAAGGTGTCCGTGCAGGCGAAGGACGCGATCGGGCGCACCTGGCAGATGTCCACCGTGCAGTACGACTTCAACCAGCCCGGGCGATTCGGCCTGGAGTACCAGGGCGACGATGGCGCGCGGCATCAGCCCGTCATGATCCACTCGGCCAAGTTCGGCTCGATCGAGCGCTTCATCGGCGTCCTCACCGAGCACTACGCCGGCGCCTTCCCGGCCTGGCTCGCGCCCGTCCAGGCCATCGCGATCCCGGTCACCGACCAGCAGGAGGGCTACCTCCACGATGTCGCGAGGACGCTGAGGAAGCGCGGCATCCGGATCGATGTCGACGATGCTCCCGACCGCATGCAGAAGAAGATCCGCACCGCCCAGCGCTCCAAGGTGCCCTTCATGCTCATTGCCGGCGCCACCGATGCCGAGGCCGGCGCCGTGAGCTTCCGGTACCTCGATGGCACCCAGCGCAACGGCATCGCCGTCGCCGACGCCGCCGACGAGATCGCCGCGTTCGTGGCGGCGCGCACGAATACCCCGCCGACGGCGGAATCGTTCGGCGCAACCGCGGACGCGTCTGCGTCGACCGGCTGATGGGCGAGGCGCCCAAAGATCCGAGTCCGCCGGCCGCCGAGCCCGCGTCGGGCTTTGCGGGGGATCCGGACGGATTCGGCCGGTTATGGACGCCGCATCGGCTCGCCTACATCCAAGGGGAGGGCAAGCCCGCTGACGCGCACGCCGGCGAGGGTTGCCCGTTCTGCCGGATCCCGGAGGCCTCCGATGAGGATGGGCTGATCGTGCATCGCGGCGCGCTGGTGTACGCCGTGCTCAACCTGTTCCCGTACAACGCCGGGCATTTGATGGTGGTGCCCTACCGCCATGCCGCCTGGTACACGGACCTCACCGTGGACGAAGTGGCCGAATTCGGACTTCTCACCCAGTTGGCTATGCGCGCGCTTGAGGTGTCGGGGCCGCACGGCTTCAATATCGGCATGAATCAGGGCGCGGTCGCCGGAGCCGGCATCGCCGCGCACCTTCACCAGCACGTCATCCCGCGCTGGGGCGGCGACACGAACTTCGTGCCGATCATCGCGCACACCCGGGTGCTGCCGGAATTGCTGGGCGATGTGCGGGCCCGACTGGCCGCAGCCTGGCCCGCTGGGTGACTCGCCCGAGACGCGGCCCCCTCGTGGCCACCTTCGCCGCCCTGGCGCTGTTCGCGTCGGCAACGATCGGCGCGGCGCCGGTGTCGGCGCGCGCGCCGGAGCCGGCAGCGCCCAGGCCGACCTCCATTTCGACTGCCGCAGACCCGGGCACGCCGGCGCCAGTGAGTGCGCCGGCGTCGCCCGTAGCCGGGCCGGGCCCGTCGTCGACGCCGGTCGACTCCACAATGCTGATCGAGGACAATCCGAAGCTAGATAGCCAGCTACTGGTAGCGGCAGGAGTGCCGGGCAGCGCGCCGGAGTCCACGGGCGACGTCCCCCGCTATGACGGCGATCGGGTCAGCGTGGTCGTGAGCGGCCCGGCCGCCGCCGACGCGGTCGCCGGCGCCGGGGGCGAGGTCATCGCCGAGTCCGGCGGGGTGATCGCCGCCTACGTGCCGTCGTCGCAGCTGACCGGCCTGGCCGACTCCGACCTGGTCACAGCCGTCCGCGCGCCGGCCCAGGCCGAGCCGTCGGGCGTCATCACCGACGGCATAGCACCCTCTGGGGCCGCGGCGTGGCACGCCGCGGGGCAGGGCGGCGACGGGGTTGTGGTGGCGGTTGTCGACATCGGGTTCAAGGGCCTCGCGCAGGAGACCTCGGTCGGCAACCTGCCTGAGGGCCTCACCGTGGCGAGCAATCGGTGCGGATCGTCGGTCGACTCCTCCCCTCACGGCACCGGGGTGGCCGAGATCGTCCATCAGATGGCCCCGGGCGCGCAGCTGGTCCTCTACTGCATTCGCAACAGCGCGGAGTTCCTGGCCGCGGCGCAGGACATCGCCGCGGCGGGCATCAAGATCGCCACGAGCTCGCTGGGCTTCCCAGGCGACGCGCGCGGCGACGGCGTCCTCGAGGACCCGATGTCCGCGGCCGCCGCAGTCAGGCACGCCCACGAGGATGCCGGGATCTTCTGGATCCAGTCGGCCGGCAACGACGGCGACGCCCACTTCCGCGGCACCCTCGACGCCAGCGGGTCGCAGCGCGTGGACACCGTGTCGGCGATGAGCTTCGCCAACGCAGCCGCCCTCGAGTGGGACCAGTGGGCTGGGCCGGTCTCGAACGTCAAAGTGTGCGTGACGCAGTTCAGATACCTCGACGATCCCGACTCGTCCGACCCCGCCCTCCTGATCGAGAGCCCGACCGGCTCGGAGAGCTGCTCCGCCAGCAACTCCGGTCCTTCCGGCGACGTCCCGCGGGTGACCCGGTCGATGCCCGCCGTATCCGGTGCGGGCCTTTTCTACGCAGTGCGCATCTCGAGCCCGCCCGCGTTGAGTGGCTCGCGCTTCGACATCACGTACACCTACGGGACCTGGAACGGCGTCTCGTCGCCGAAGCTCTCCAGCAACGACCCGCTGGTGACCGGGGGCAGCATCACCTCGCCGGCGAGCTCGCCCTACGCTTTCGCAGTCGGGGCGGTCGATGCGACGTCCAAGCACCGCGAGGATTTCAGCAGCGTGGGCCCCACCATCGATGGTCGGACCAAGCCGGACATCGCCGGCTATGACAACACGCTGTCGAACATCTACACCCCCAGATTCCTCGGCACATCGGCCGCGGCTCCGAGTGTCGCCGGCATTGCCGCCCTCCTGCTCGCAGCCATTCCGACCCTCGACGCAGCGGGCCTGAAGGGCGAGCTGCTGGCCCGCGCCAACGCAGGGGCGCCGTCGGCGGCGGACAACCGGACCGGCGCCGGGCTGCTCTCCTTGGGGAGCCCCACGTCCCAGCCGGCGCCGGCGCTGATCACCAGCCGATTCACCGCCGTCGACCCGGTACGGATCCGCGACACGCGATACGGCCCCGGGGCGATTGGCCAGGTCGGTCCCGGCCAGGAGATCACCGTCGATGCCGGCCCGTTCGGGGTTCCCGCCGGGGCAACTGCGGTCGTGATCAACCTGACCGGCGACGGGGCGACGGCCAGCACGGTGCTCGCGGCCTATCCGCGCCTGTTCGCCGGGACGTCCAACCTCAACCTGGCACCGGGCGATGCGACGGCTGCGGCCTCGGTGACTGTGCCTGTCGTCAATGGCACCTTCCGGGTCCGCAACCACAACGGCTACATCCAGGTGATCGTCGATCTCCTGGGTTTCTACGCTCCGGGCAGCGGGGCCGGCTACTCGAGCGTCCCGCCGACCCGGGTGCTCGACACGCGCACCTCGCTGACCCCGTCCGGCACTGCCGCTCCCGTCCCGCCCACAGGCGTGCTGGCTGTGCAGATCACCGGCCGGGCGGGGGTGCCGGTCGGCGCCACCGCGGTAGCCATCAACCTCACCGTCGCCGATGTGCCGGTGTACCCGGGCGGCTACATCTCGGTCTATCCGACGGCCTTCACCACCTTCTCCACGCTCAATTACCTCGGGTTCGATCGCGCGAACCTGGCGATCGTCAAGCTGGATCCGACGGGGAAGCTGCGTGTGCAGAACGCGCCGACCGGCACCGGCGGGCCCGTCAACCTCATCGTCGACGTTCTGGGCTACTACTCGAATGGGGGCGCCAGCTTCGTTCCGAGGACGCCTAATCGGATCATCGACACCCGTGTGTCCATCGGCATGCCGACAGGGGCTTTCGCGGCAGATGGCTCGCGCGCGTCGTTCGATCGGGACCAGGTCCCGGCCATACCGCGCAGCCCCGGCACGCCGGCCGCCGCGCTGCTGCTGAATGTCACCGCCGTGGCCAGCGGCAGCGGCTTCCTCTCCGTGTATCGCGGCCAAGGGGGGCCGCCCGAGGCGTCCACGGTGAACTTCACCGCCGGGCGCATAGTGCCCAATGCGACCTACGCCGAAGTCGACGGGCAGGGCTACTTCTCCATTTACGGCCGCGGCTTCAACACCGACGTCGTCGTGGATGTGTTCGGGTTTTTCGTCTGACCTGACGTCGGGCGATTCGCGTGGCCGGCGCCTGAGCGAGCCGGCCGGGATATCGTGAGCGCGCCACGCTTCCTCGTCTAGCTCCGGATTGGACCCTCCCCGTCGTGCTCAGGGTGTTGCGCAGTCCCATCTCGCGGGTCCTCAATCCCTTCGGCGCGCGGCTTGCCCGCGCCGGCGTCACGCCGGATGCGGTCACGGTGCTCGGCACGGTGGGCGCCGTCGCCGCCTCGCTGTACTTCTTCACCAACGGCTACTGGTTCTGGGGCGCGTTCGCAGTCTGGGGCTGCGTCATGCTCGACATGGTCGATGGCGCCGTCGCCCGTGCGGGCAACCGGGTCTCGAAGTTCGGCGCAGTGCTCGATTCGACCTGCGACCGCGTGGCCGACGCCGCGATCTTCGGATGCATCGGCTGGTACTTCGCCCGCCACGATCAGCCGTGGATGCTGCTGGCCTGCCTGCTGTGCCTGGTCATGGGGTCGCTGACCTCATACATCCGGGCCCGGGCCGAGGGCCTCGGCATGACGGCGACAGTCGGCGTTGCCGAGCGCGCCGAGCGGCTGATCATCGTGCTGGTCGGCACCGGCCTGGCTGGGGACAACATCGAGGTCCCGTACGTCCAGGCCGGCGCCCTCTGGCTCTTGGTCGGCGCCTCGACGATCACCGTGATCCAGCGGATGGCCACGGTCTACCGGCAGAGCCGAGAGTCCGCCGCGGCTGTGTCGTGATCCAGGCGCGTGCGCTGCGCGGTCGGGTGCAGGACCGGGCGGTCGATCTGGGCTTCGCCGCCGGCTGGCGCGCCGTGCGGGCCCTGCCGCAGCGGCCGGTCCTGGGCATTGCCGGCCGACTCGCCGATCGGGCCGCCCGCCGCGATGGCGACGGTATCCAGCAGCTGCGGCACAACCTGCGCCGCGTGGTCGGCCCGCTGATGCCGCAGCATGAGCTCGACGAGCTCGTGCGCGCCGGCGCGCGGTCCTACGCCCGCTATTGGGTCGAGACCTTCCGGCTGCCGAGCATGCCGGCCTCGGCCGTCACGCCGCGGGTCGAGGTCACCGGATACGAGAACATCAAGGCCGCGCACGACGCGGGCAAGGGCGTCATCCTGGTCCTGCCGCATATGGGCAACTGGGATGTCGCAGGGATGTGGCTGCTCTCCATGGGCCTGCCGTTCACGACTGTGGCCGAGCGGCTCAAGCCCGATTCGCTGTTCCGGCGGTTCGTGGAATTCCGCGAGGAGCTGGGATTCGAGGTGCTCGCACTGACCGGCGGCCCGCCCACCGCGCCCATCCTGGCCCAGCGGCTCGAGGCCGGCGGCGTGGTGTGCCTGGTGGGGGACCGGGCCTTCGGCTCCAGCGGAGTGCAGGTCGATCTGTTCGGGGAGCCGGCGCTGCTGCCGCCGGGCCCCGCCATGCTCGCCGCCCGCACCGGCGCGGCCCTGCTCGCGGTGGGCATCTGGTTCACCGACCGCGGCTGGGGCATTGATGTCACCGCGCCGATCGAGGCGCCCGCCGGGGGGCTCGCGCAACGGACCCGCGACCTCACCGCCGGTGTCGCCCGGGCCTTCGAGCAGCAGATCGCCGCCCATCCCGAGGACTGGCACATGCTCCAGCCGATCTGGATGACCGACCGTGCCGCGGCAAGGGCCCGCCGCCTGGCGCCTGCGGCCGAGGCGGGCTGAGATGCGCGTCGGACTCGTCTGCCCGTACTCCTGGGACATCCCCGGCGGCGTCCAGGCGCACGTGCGCGACCTCGCCGACACCCTGATCGGACTGGGGCATGAGGTGTCGGTGCTCGCGCCCGGCGACGAGGACCAGGAGGGGCTGCCTGACTACGTCGTGGCCGCGGGCAAGGCGGTGCCCATCCCATACAACGGATCGGTGGCGCGCCTTCAGTTCGGCCCAGTCTCGGCGACCCGCGTGCGGCGCTGGCTGCGTGACGGCCAATTCGACGTCGTCCATGTCCACGAGCCGGCGCCGCCGTCGCTGTCGCTGCTGGCCTGCATCCTGGGGTCCGGGCCGATGGTCGCCACCTTCCACTCGGCCACGACCAGATCGCGGATGCTCTCGACGGTCGACAACATGCTCCAGCCGTTCCTGGAGAAGCTCTCGGGGCGGATCGCGGTGTCGGCGGCCGCCCGCAAGGTCATCGTCGAGCACCTCGGTGGAGACGCCATCGTCATCCCTAATGGCGTATCGGTAGCGCACTATGCACACGCCGAGCCGCTCGAGGGGTACCCGCTGCCCGGCGGGAGCATCGGGTTCATCGGCCGCTATGACGAGCCCCGCAAGGGCATGGACATCCTGATCGACGCCTTCGGGCGACTGCTAGAGCGCCGCCCGTCGACGCGTCTGGTGATCGCCGGGCGCGGCGACCAGGAGCAGTTCCTCGCCGCGCTGCCGCCGCGGATCGCCGCGCAGGTGGACCTGCTGGGCCAGGTCAGCGAGCAGGTCAAGGCGCGCCTGCTGCGCAGCGTCGATGTCTACTGCGCCCCGAACACCGGCGGCGAGAGCTTCGGCATCATCCTGCTCGAGGCCATGGCCGCAGGCGCGCCGATCGTGGCCAGCGACCTGCCTGCCTTCTCCGCTGTCCTGGGCGGCGGCGCCGGCGGCCTCCTCTCGCCGGTGGGCGATCCGGCCCTCCTGGCCATTGCGCTCGAGGCGCTGCTCGACGATCCGGCGCGAAGGGCGCAGTTCGCCGCGCGCGGCGTCGGGATCGCGGCAGGCTACGACTGGTCGGTCATCGCGGCCCAGATCCTGCGCGTCTATGAGGTTGCGCTGTCGGCGGCGTAATCCTGGCGACGTGAGCCGCGACTAGGCTCCGCGGTCATGCTCTCCGGTGTGTGGCTGGTCGTCGCGGTGCTCGCGGCCATTGTCCTCACCTGGTGGGTCACCTTCACCGTGACCCGCATCGGGCGCCTGTACGTGCGGACCGAAGCGGCTCAGGCCTCGATGGACGCCCAGTTGGTGCGCCGAGCCGCCGCCCTCGCGATCATCTCCGAGACGGCGATGCCCGCACTGGGGGCCCCGGAGGCGCTGCGGCTCCGGACGATCAGCCAGCGCGCGCTCGTGGCCTCCCCGAAGGAGCGCCAGGCCGCCGAGAACGACGTCAGCCGGGCGATCGCCGGGTTCGTCGAGGCCCACTCCGGCACCCTGGTCCTCGATGGGCCCGATGGCGCGGAGCTGGCCGAGGCGTGCGCCCGCGCGGCTATCGCCCGCCGTTTCTACAACGACGCGGCGCGCGATACCCGCTCGCTGCTCTCGGCCCGAATGCCGCGTTATCTGCGGCTTGCGAGGGGACGGGACCGGCCGCAATTCTTCGATATCGAGGACGCGCCGAGGTGGGCCCCGCCGTCCACCGCGCCCGCTGAGGCCGCCGTGCCCACTGAGACCACCGTGCCCACGGCCCTCACCGTGCCTGCATTTGCGCCTGACCCGATCACTACCGATGACCCCGCCTTGATGGAGGCCACTGACCGTGCTTGATGTCCGCCGACTTGCCACGATCTGCGTCGCTGGAGTGGCTGTTGCCGCCCTCGCCAGCTGCGGCGGCGGATCGTCGCCCAAGGACGACCCGAGCACATCGCCCAGCTCGTCCGCTCCGCCGCCGGCTACCAGCGCCGCGGAGACGACTGCCGCCCCCGCCCCGACCCCGGCCCCGGCCCCGCCGCCGGCACCGGCCATCAACCCGCTGACCGGCATCGAGGGCGTTCCCCCCGGTCCGGTTATCGCGGCGAAGATCGACGACACCGCCAATGCGCGCCCGCAGATTGGGATCGAGGCCGCTGATGTCGTCTACGTCGAGCAGGCCGAGGGCGGCCTGACCCGTCTCGTTGGCGTCTACTCCAGCCAGAAGCCGGAGATCGGGCCCGTACGCAGCGTCCGCGCGAGCGACCCGGAGCTCCTGGCCCAATACGGCCCGATCGCCATCGTCGCTTCGGGCGGGGCCGGGCACGCGCTCGAGGCCGTGGCCAACTCGACCCTGGTGAACGCCCAGTACAGCGCCGTCCCCGATGCGTATTACCGCTCGACGGCCCGCTCTGCTCCGTACAACGTGATCACCAACCTGACCACGCTCTCGGGGATAGTCCAGGCCGGGGGAGCCAAGGACATCGGTTTCCGCTGGGCGGCCAGCGATCCGCGCCTGGCCGCGTCGCCTCCGGCGGCGCGCGTCGACACGGCGGTGGGGTCTACGCACGTGGCGTTCGTCTACGACGCCGGGTCCAACCGCTTCGTCCGCGAGATCGACGGGCGACTGCAGAATGCGGCCAGCGGGGCACCGGTGGCCACGCCCAACGTGCTGATCCAGTTCTGCGCCGTCGCCGCCGACTACGAGGATGTCGACGTCAACGGCAGCCCATCGAGCTACACGCAGACCGTCGGGTCGGGACGCGCGCTCCTGCTGCGCGACGGCCACTACATCGAGGGCACCTGGTCGCGCGCCTCGCTCGATGCGGCGACGACCTACTCCGACGCCGCGGGCCAGCCGCTGCTGCTCGCGCCCGGTGGCGTATGGGTGGTCCTCGCCGGCACCGACGCACCGCTGTCCGTCAGCTAGTCCCGCTGTCAGCTTGTAGAATCGAGCCCATGTCCGAGCAGATCTCCCCCGTCAGCGACTCGCGCCCGTCCATCGGCACTGCCCGCGTCAAGCGCGGCATGGCCGAGATGCTCAAGGGCGGCGTCATCATGGATGTCGTCACGGCCGAGCAGGCCAAGATCGCCGAGGACGCCGGTGCGGTCGCCGTCATGGCCCTCGAGCGCGTCCCGGCCGACATCCGCGCCCAGGGCGGCGTCTCGCGGATGAGCGACCCGGACATGATCGACCGCATCATCGCCACGGTGTCCATCCCGGTCATGGCCAAGGCCCGCATCGGGCACTTCGTCGAGGCCCAGGTCCTGCAGTCCCTCGGCGTGGACTACATCGACGAGTCCGAGGTCCTCACCCCGGCCGACTACGCCAATCACATCGACAAGTGGCAGTTCACCGCGCCGTTCGTCTGCGGCGCCACCAACTTGGGCGAGGCGCTCCGGCGCATCACCGAGGGCGCGGCGATGATCCGCTCCAAGGGCGAGGCCGGCACCGGCGACGTGTCCAACGCGACTACCCACATGCGCAAGATCCTGGGTGAGATCCGCCGCCTGACCTCGATGTCGCCAGACGAGCTGTTCGTCGCGGCCAAGGAGCTCCAGGCGCCGTACGACCTGGTGGCCGAGGTCGCGGAGCTGGGCGCGCTGCCGGTGGTGCTGTTCACCGCCGGCGGCATCGCGACCCCGGCCGATGCCGCGATGATGATGCAGCTGGGCGCACAGGGCGTGTTCGTCGGGTCGGGCATCTTCAAGTCCGGCAATCCAGCACAGCGGGCCGAGGCGATCGTCAAGGCCACGACGTTCTACGACGACCCCGATGTCATCGCCAAGGTGTCACG
>JAOPVO010000334.1 GCA_025966155.1 Pseudonocardiales bacterium | reverse complement strand
GAGCTGGAGGAGCGGCTGGAGAACGCCGAGGTCGAGCCGGAGGACCACGAGCCCTCGACCGAGACGCGCGACGCACTGCAGCAGCAGCTCGGGGCGATCCGGCAGCGCGAGATGGACGCGCGCCTGGCCGTGCGCACCGGCGAGGAGCGGGTCCGGGCGATGTCCGGGCGCGCCGAGGGCCTGCTCGGGGCGGCCCGGCTCGAGCGCGCCGCGCGGATCCGCGAGCACGAGGCGGCGCAGGCGCGCATCCGCGGGGCGGTCATTGCCCGCGATGTGCACGCCGCGACGCAGGAGGCCCTGGCCGCCCTCGGCGCGTCCATCGCGCAGGCCCTGGATCAGCGCGACGACGCGCAGCGGCTGCGGGCGGTCCGCGAGGGCGAGCTGCTGACCCTGCGCGCGGCCACCCGCGAGCTGGCCGAGGAGCTCGAGCGCCTCACCTCCGCCGTCCACCGCGATGAGGTCCTGCGGACCGAGCAGCGCCTGCGGATCGAGTCCCTCCAGGTGCGCGCCGCCGACGAGTTCGGCATCGACCCGCAGACGCTGACGGCCGAGTACGGCCCGGAGACGCCGGTCCCGCCCACTGCGGGCGAGCTGGCCGAGTACGAGCTGGCCCGCGAGCGCGGCGACCAGGTCGTGGCTCCCGTTCCCGGCCCGTACGTGCGCTCCGATCAGGAGAAGCGCGCGGCCCGCGGCGAGCGCGATCTGGCGCTGCTGGGCAAGGTCAATCCCCTGGCGCTGGAGGAGTTCGCGGCGCTGGAGGAGCGTCACCAGTTCCTGTCGACCCAGCTGGAGGACCTCAAGGCCACCCGGCGCGACCTGCTCACCGTGGTGCGCGAGGTGGACGACCGCATCCTCGAGGTGTTCACCGCGGCGTACCACGATGTCGCCCGCGAGTTCGAGATTGTGTTCCAGACGCTGTTCCCGGGCGGCGAGGGCCGGCTGATCCTGACCGATCCCGACGACATGCTGCTCACCGGCATCGAGGTCGAGGCCCGCCCGCCGGGCAAGTAGGTAAAGCGGCTGTCGCTGCTGTCCGGCGGCGAGCGGTCGCTGACGGCGGTGGCCCTGCTGGTGGCGATCTTCCGGGCCCGGCCGTCGCCGTTCTACATCCTGGACGAGGTCGAGGCCGCGCTGGACGACGTCAATCTCGGGCGCCTGGTGTCGCTGATCGAGGAGCTGCGCTCGTCCAGCCAGCTGATCATCATCACCCACCAGAAGCGCACGATGGAGGTCGCCGACGCCCTCTACGGAGTGACGATGCGCGGCGACGGCATCACCCAGGTCATCAGCCAGCGGCTGCGGTCCGATCTCGAGGCCTGAGGTCGGGTTGACAAGTTTGACAAGGTCGCACCGTCGTGCCACCGTCGAGCTATGACCGCTGCCGCGCGCACCGATGCGCTGCTGGCCCGAGTTGCGGATCAGCTGCGCAACGAGCCCGATCGCATCCGCCCGATCCTCGAGCTGCTCGTCGACCCCGATGCGCTGCCGACGGGGGAGGACGAGCGCGCCGAGGTCGCCGCGACGGCGCGGCGGATCAATCGCGCCCGTCAGGCCCAGCTGTCCGCCGCCTTCGTCTCCGACAGCCTGAGCACCGAGGACGTGCGCGCGCTGCTCGGGGGCATCAGCCGGCAGGCGGTGTCCGAGCGCGTGCGCAGCGGGCGGCTGCTCGGGGCGCGGCTCGGCGCGACGCTGCGGATGCCGGCCTGGCAGTTCGGGCCCGACGGCGTCGTGGCCGGCCTCCCGCGCGTGCTGGCCGTGCTCGCCACGCGCGGCTCCGCGGTCGCCGCGCAGGCCTGGATGCGCACGCCCATCCCCGACGAAGGCGGCCGCAGCGCCGCGGACCTCGTGATCGACGGGGAGCTGGACCTCGCGCTGCACTACCTGCATGCCGCCGCTCACTGACGGGCCGGGCTCCTGGGCGTGGCCGCGCGGCATCCGGCTGAGCACGATCGAGGGGCTGTGGTGGCGCGTCGACGCCGCCGATCCGTCCGAGTGGAGCTGGGCGCCCTACCCGGAGCCGCTGCAGCGCTTCGACTCCCACCGCGGGCTGTTCCGCACCCGATACGCCGCTCGCACGGCGCGCGGCGCCCTGCGGGAGGCATTCGACAGCCGCGGCCGGGTCCTGGTGCCGGCGGACCTGCGCCGGACGCTGGTGACCCTGGAGGGGACAGTCAGGGTGCTCGACCTGCGCCGCGAGCAGGTGCTGGATGCCTTCGCCCTCGATGACCGGATCTCCACCGCGCGCGATCCCTCGACATGGGACCGCTGCCACGAGCTGGCCGACCTCGTGCGCGGCCACTACGGGGCGCGCTGCGACGGGATCGTCTACCGATCCCGGACCACGCCGGAGTCCAGCGCCAACCTGGCGTTCTTCGCCGGCCACCCGCTCGCCGTGCGCAGCGTGGGCCCGCTGGGGGAGCAGCACGCGCTGCTGGCCGCGCTGGTGGTGGCCGATCGGTTCGCGATCCTGGATTCGTGATCGGCGCGGGCTGACAGACTGATCGGGTGGAATACCTGCTCATCGCGCTCGCGATCCTCGTAGTTGCCGTCATCGGCACCGCCGCCTTGCTCGTCCCGCGCCGCCGCGCGCCGCGCCTGGACGCCACCGCGCCGCCGAAGGCGGGCATCGACTACCGGCCCGGGGTGGGCGACGACGCCGAGGTACCGCGGGACACCCCGACGCGCAGCGTGTCGACGAGTGTCGAGCTGCCCGAGCTCGACGCCGAGACCATCGACGAGATCGAGTCCGCCCTCGTGGCGGCGCCGGACACAGCGCCACCCTTGCTCGATGTTCCTGTGCTGGATGTGCCAGAGCCCACCGCGGGCCGGTTGACCCGCTTGCGGGCTCGGCTGTCGCGCTCGCAGGGCACGCTGGGCCGGGGCCTGCTGGCGGTTCTGGGCCGCGACCGGCTGGACGAGGACGCGTGGGAGGAGATCGAGGAATCGCTGCTGGGCGCCGATGTCGGCGTCGGTGCGACCATGGAGATCGTCGACGCGCTGCGCACCCGCACCCGGGTCGAGGGCACCCGCGATCCGGCGCAGCTGAAGGCGATGCTGGCGCAGGAGCTGACGGCAGTGCTGCACCCCGAGATGGACCGCTCGCTGACCACGCGCGCGGATGGGCGACCCGCGGTTGTGCTGGTCGTGGGCGTCAACGGAACCGGCAAGACAACCACCTGCGGCAAGCTCGCCCGAGTCATCGTCGCCGATGGTCGCAGCGTGCTGCTCGGGGCCGCCGATACGTTCCGCGCCGCGGCGGCCGAGCAGCTGCAGACCTGGGGCGACCGTGTCGGCGCCACGACGGTGCGCGGCCCCGAAGGCGGGGATCCCGCCTCGATCGCCTTCGATGCGGTGAAGGCCGGCATAGAGGCGCAGGTCGACACGGTGCTGATCGACACCGCCGGGCGCCTGCACACCAAGGTCGGGCTGATGGACGAGCTCGGCAAGGTGAAGCGCGTGATCGAGAAGCAGGGCCCGGTCGATGAGATCCTGCTGGTCCTCGACGCCACGACCGGCCAGAACGGGCTGGTCCAGGCGCGGATGTTCACCGAAGTCGTCGATGTCACCGGCATCGTGCTCACCAAGCTCGACGGCTCGGCCAAGGGCGGCATCATCAACGCCGTCCAGCGCGAGCTGGGCGTGCCGGTGAAGCTGATCGGGCTGGGCGAGGGCCCGGATGACCTGGCGCCGTTCGAGGTCGCGGGTTTCGTCGACGCGCTGCTGTCCGACGACTGAGCATGCTTGCCCCTGACCGCCGGATCCGGGCTCGCGACATCACGTACGGCCGGTCCATCGGCCCGACATCGACCTCACGTGCAGTCAAGCTTCCGTAGCTGTCAGTGCATCGGAAATGCAACGGTAATAAAGAACCCCATTTCGTCATCTGCCTGACACGTGAATCCCACGTTCTCCGAAACACGCTCCCGACAGAGTCCCCTCCCGCGGGCAGCTTCATGGGCTGGCTTGAGCCGGTTATCGGCTGCTCGCATCCGAGTC
>JAOPVO010000102.1 GCA_025966155.1 Pseudonocardiales bacterium | reverse complement strand
GTTGGGGTGACCGAGCTGACGGCCGGGCCTGTTCCTCTCGTGGGCCACAACGTCGAGGTGTCGGCGCGGGCCGTGTCCTACGAGTGGTCGGCCGGGGCGTCGGAGCTGGTGACCGACCAGCCCGGCGGCGCCTACGACGGTTCGCCGTGCACCCGAACCGGGTGCGACGCGTATCTGCACCTGGCGCCGTTCACCGCGACCGGCCAGTACAGCCTGACCCTCACGACCACGTGGACTGGCCGCTACCGCGTCGACGGCGGGGCGTGGATCGACATTGTCGGCCCGATCCAGAAGACGAGCCCGCCCACCGGGCTGAATCTGCGCGAGGCCCGCGGCGTCCTCGTCTACAAGTAGCACCCGCGCGCGGCGTTCAGGCAAACGCCCCACTTTTGTTGGTCCGTACGCGAGTGGCTCTGAGCGTTCAGCTGAACGCTGGCTACTCGGCAAGCTCGAGCCAGGCGTGCTCCGCGGCTTCCTTGGCGCTCAGCAGTTCGCGAAGCTCCGCGTCGAGCGTGGCCACGGCGGCGTAGTCCGTCGCCTTGGCCGCCATCTCGACGTGGATCTGCGCCTCCCGCTTGTCCAGCCGCGCGATCTCGCGCTCCAGTCGGGTCAGCTCCTTTCGGGCCGCGCGCACATCCTGCGTCGCCGCAGCAGCCGCAGGAGCGTGCTCGACTGCGGCCTTCGCCGTGGGCACCGGGCGAGCCGCCGCCCGCGCCGACGCGCGCTCGGCCAGATACTGGTCGATGCCGCCGGGCAGCGCCGCCAGCGTGCCGTCGTCGCGGATGGCCACCGTCGAATCGCAGACCCGCTCGATCAGATAGCGATCGTGGCTCACCACCACCAGGGTGCCCGCCCACGAATCGAGCAGGCTCTCCAGCTCCGCGAGGGTGTCGGTGTCGAGGTCGTTCGTGGGCTCATCCAGCACCAGCACATTCGGCTGGGTGAGCAGCAGCCGCAGGATCTGCAGTCGCCGCCGCTCGCCGCCGGAGAGGTCCTTGACCGGCGTCCATTGGCGCTGCGACTCGAACCCGAACCGCTCGGCCAGCTGGCCCGCGGACATGTCGACGCCGCCGAGCTCGGCCGATGAGCGGATCTCCTTGACGGCCTCGATCACGCGCAGGTTCCCCGGCAGCTCGGTCAGCTCCTGGGAGAGGTACGCGACCTGCACGGTCTGCCCGATCGTCACCTTGCCCGCGGCCGCCGCCTGCTGGCCGATCAGCACGCGCAGCAGATGGGTCTTGCCGGACCCGTTGACGCCGATGACGCCGATCCGATCGCCGGGCCCGACATTCCAGTCGAGGTGCTCCATGAGCACCCGCTCGCCGGCGTTGACGGTGACGTCCTTGAGCTCGAAGACCGTGCGGCCCAGGCGCTTCTGGGCCAGTGCCTTCAGCTCCAGCGGCTGGCGCAGCTCCGGCTCGTCGTCGATCAGGGCATTCGCGGCGTCGATCCGGAACTTCGGCTTCGAGGTCCGGGCCGGGGCGCCGCGGCGCAGCCAGGCCAGTTCCTTGCGCAGGAGGTTCTGCCGGCGCGTCTCGCTTGCGCCGGCCTGGCGGGCGCGCTCCGCCCGCGCCAGCACGTAGGCCGCATAGCCACCGTCGAACTGGACCACCTGGCCGTCGATGACCTCCCAGGTGCGCTCGCAGACCGCATCGAGGAACCAGCGATCGTGGGTGACGACGATGAGCGCGCGCCGGAGGCCGACCAGGTACGCGGCCAGCCAGGCGATGCCCTCGACGTCGAGATGGTTGGTCGGCTCGTCCAGCACGAGCAGGTCGGCCTGCTTGACCAGCGCAGTAGCCAGGGCGACCCGCCGCCGCTCGCCGCCGGACAGCCGGGTGACGTCGGTGTCGAGGCCGAGCGCGCCCAGCCCGAGCCCGGACAGCACCTCGCGGACCGCCGAGTCCGATGCCCACTCGTGCTCGGCGCCGGTCCCCACGACCACCTCGCGGATCGTCGCGCCGGTCGTGAGCGCGTCGCGCTGGTCGACCATCGCGATCTCGACGCCGGTGGCGCGGGCCACGCGGCCAGCGTCCGGCGGGTCGAGCTCGGTGATCATCCGCAGCAGCGTCGACTTGCCGCCGCCATTGCGGCCGACGACGCCGATGCGCTCGCGCGCGGCGATGCCGAGCGAGACCCCGTCAAGGACGCTGGTCGTGCCGTAGCTCTTGCTCACCGACTCGAGGTTGATCAGGTTCGAGCCGCGGTTCGGGCGGGTCACAACATCACCGTTTCTTAAGTCAAGTCAGTCAAGTCAGTCAGAACGACGGCGACACGACCATCCGCGCGCCGTGCACGGGCCCGGAGGCGATCCGCGTGGTGCGGCACACCCCGGCGTCATCGAGCTCGGAGGCCAGGCGCGTCGCATCGGCGGTGTCGGACACCAGGAACGCGCAGGTGGGGCCGGATCCCGAGACAACGCCGCCAAGCGCGCCGAGCTCCATCCCCGTGTCGAGAGTACGGCGCAAATACGGAGCCAGGCTGATGGCCGCCGATTCGAGGTCGTTGCCGAGGGATTGGCCCAGTGCCGAGTGGTCCGCGGCCCGCAGGGCGTCGAGGGTGTCGGTCTCCGGCGGGAGGGGCTCGCGCGACGCCCCGGCCGCCCGCAGCCGGTCCAGCTCGGCGTACACCGAGGGCGTCGACAGCTCCCCGGACGCGACCGCCAGCACCCAGGTGTACGAGCCGGTGGCCAGCACGGGGCTCAGCTGCTCGCCGCGCCCGGTGCCCAGCGCGGTGCCGCCGGTCAGGGAGAACGCGACGTCGCTGCCCAGCTGGGCGGCCAGGCGCAGCAGTTCCTCGCGCGACAGCCGGGTGCCCCAGAGCAGATCGCACGCCACGAGCGCGGCGGCGGCATCGGCCGACCCGCCGGCGAGCCCAGCCGCGATCGGGATCGCCTTGGTCAGCTCCAGGCGCACGGCCGGCGTGCGGTGGGTGTAGCTGGCCAGCAGCTCCGCGGCCTGCCAGGCCAGGTTGCGCTGATCCAGCGGCAGCGACGGGGAGTCCGCGCCGGTGAGGCCCAGCTCGAGGCGCTCGGCCGGCAGCGCCCGCACCTCGTCGTATAGATCCACCGCATGGAAGATCGTGCGCAGATCGTGGAAGCCGTCCTCGCGCAGCGGCCCCACCGCCAGGTGCAGATTGATCTTCGCCGGCGCACGCACGTGGATCGCGCCCCCCCGATGGTGGTCCTGTGCGGCCATGGCGTCGATCAAAGCAGAGTCGACCACAGGCAGGGTGACCCCCCGCAGGGCGGCACTGCCTGGGAGTTGGCCACTGCCGTCGGGCTCGGGTGGAACAGCAGGCCAACTGTTCGGTAGGCTCTCTAGGTTGCCCCGGCGAGGGAGCTGCGCCCTACCTGGCGCAGCGGCCGTCATCGACGCGGTGCCTACCTGACTGCGGTTGGGTGCGGGCTCGCGCCCGGGACGGCGCCGCAATCGAGCACGCACCGCCGAGCACGCACCGCTGAGTAGAGAACCGAGCACCCGCAGGTCGAGCAAACGCCGTCTTGTACAGAACAGATCATGAGGAGCACCACCGTGGCCGAGGTCCGTCTAAACGCCGAGATCCGCACCGAGTTCGGCAAGGGCGGCGCGCGTCGCACCCGTCGCGCGGGCCAGATCCCGGCCGTCCTGTACGGCCACGGCGCCGAGCCCAAGCACATCGCGCTGCCGGCGCGGGAGTTCGCCAACGCCATCAAGCGCGGGGGCAGCAACGTGCTGCTGACGCTGTCGATCGACGGCCAGGACGAGCTGGCGCTCCCCAAGGCGATCCAGCGCCACCCGATCAAGCCCGAGATCGAGCACGTTGACCTCATCTCCGTGCGCCTCGGCGAGAAGATCACCGTCGATGTGCAGCTGATCATCGTCGGCGACGTCGTCTCCGGCGGGCTGGTCGCCCAGGAGGCCACCTCGCTGAGCGTCGAGGCCGAGGCGACCCACCTGCCCAGCAGCTTCGACATCAGCATCGATGGCGTGGCCGTCGGCACCCAGATCACCGCCGCGGACGTCATCCTGCCGGCTGGCACGGTCCTGGCCGGCGACCCCGAGCAGATCCTGATCATTATCCAGGAGGCCCCGACCGCCGAGGCGCTCGAGGCCGAGGGCGGCGGCGACTCCATCGCGAGCCAGGCCGCCGAGAACGCCCCGCCCGTCGCGGACTAGCTCCACCCGCACCGCCTGCTCGACCGATCGCCCATTCCCGACTGCCCGCCAAGGAGGACCCCCTCCATGGCCGAGCTCGGGGATGGGCGATTCGTCATTGCGGGGCTGGGCAATCCCGGTCCGAAGTACGAGCGCACCCGGCACAACGCCGGGTTCATGGTCGCGGATCTGCTGGCCGAGCGGATGCGCGGCTCGTTCAAGGTGCACAAGGCCTCCGGCGGGCGGGCCGAGATCGTCGAGGGCCGCCTGGCGGGCCTCTCGGTGGTGCTGGCCAAGCCGCTGTCGTACATGAACGAGTCCGGCGGGCCGATCCACAGCGTGGCGCGGTTCTACAAGGCGCCGCCCGAGCAGGTCATCGTCGTGCACGACGAGCTCGATCTGCCCTACGGCGGCCTGCGGCTCAAGCGCGGCGGAGGCGACGGCGGCCACAACGGCCTCAAGTCGACAACCTCGGCGCTGGGCAGCAAGGAGTACCTGCGCGTGCGGTTCGGGATCGGCCGCCCGCCCGGGCGCCAGGACCCAGCCGACTATGTGCTGAAGGAGTTCGCCGCCGTCGAGCGCAAGGAGCTGGAGTTCCTGATCGACCGCTGCGCCGACGCGGTCGAGGCCCTGATGACGCAGGGCCTCGAGGCCGCGCAGAACACGTTCAACACCTGAGCCCGGGAGCGTCTCAGCCGGTGTTGCGCAGCCCGGCCGCGACGCCGTTGATCGTCAGCAGCAACGCCCGGCTGAGCGCCTCGGACTCCTCGCCGGCGCGCACCCGGGCCAGCAGATCGACCTGCAGGTACGAGATCGGGTCGAGATAGGCGTCGCGGACGGCAAACGTCCGCTTCAACCCCGGCTGGGCCTCGAGCAGCTCGGACTCGCCGGTGACCCGCAGCACCTCGGCGACGGTCAAGGCATGCTCCTCGCGCACAACGTCGAAGATCCGCTTGAGGTTGTCCGGCACCAGCGTCGCGATGTAGTGCGCCGCGATGTCCAGATCGGTCTTGGCCAGCGTCATCTCGACGTTGGACATGAAGGTCCGGAAGAAGTGCCACTCCGCATGCATAGCCGACAGGACCTCGCCGTGCCCGGCCTCGCGCGCGGCCTTGAGCCCGGAGCCGACCCCGAACCAGCCCGGCACGATCTGCCGGGTCTGCGTCCAGCCGAAGACCCAGGGGATGGCCCGGAGGCCGCCGATGCCTCCGCCGGAATCCGGGCGGCGCGACGGCCGCGAGCCGATGTTCAGCGAGCCCAGCTGCTCGACCGGGGTCGCGGCGAAGAAGTACGCGGCGAGGTCCCTGTCATCGATGAGCTTGCGGTAGCGGGCGAAGGCCTGGTCGCTGACCAGCTCCATGCACTCGTCCCATTTGGCGAGCAGGGAATCGCTCTGCCGTGGGGCCCGGTGCAGGGTCGATGCGCGAAGGACCGCGGCGACGGTCAGCTCGAGGTTCTCCCGCGCGAGCTCGGGCAGCGAGTACTTGTCGCTGATCACCTCGCCCTGCTCGGTGAATTTGATCTCGCCATCCAGGACGCCGAACGGCTGGGCCAGGATCGCGTCGTACGTGGGCCCTCCGCCGCGCCCGACGGTGCCGCCGCGGCCATGGAACAGCCGCAGCGAGACACCGTGGCGGGCGGCGACATCGCGAAGGGTCCGCTGCGTCTTGTGGATCTCCCACTGCGACGTCGTGACGCCGGCCTCCTTGTTGGAGTCGGAGTAGCCGAGCATGACCTCCTGGACATCGCCGCGCAGCCGCACGATCAGCCGGTAGGTCGGGTCCGACAGCAGCTCGTCCAGCACCTCCCCGGACTTGCGCAGCTCCTCGACCGTCTCCAGCAGCGGCACGAAGCCGATCCGCGCGAGCCCCGCGTGCACATCGATCAGGCCGGCCTCGCGGGCCAGGATCGCCGCGGCGAGCACATCATCCGCGCCGCGGGTCATCGAGACGATGTAGCTCTCGATGACCTCGGGCCCGTAGGTATCCAGCGCCTCGCGCACAGCGGTGAAGACGGCGAAGGTCTTGGCGCCGGCCGCATCGAGCACGGTGGTCATCGAGGTCAGCGGGCGCCGGGAGGACAGCTCCTTCGACAGCAGCCGCATCCGGTAGTCGCGGGGGAGGTCGGCGTACAGCCAGCTCTCCTCCGACAGCCGGTCGATCAGCTGCGCGAGCACCGCATGGTGGGCGTCGGCGTGCTCGCGGATATCCATAGTCGCCAGGTGCAGGCCGAACACAGACACCGTGCGCTGGACCCGCCGGAGCAGGCCGTCGGCGATGAGGCCGCCGGCATTGTCCGACAGCGACGTCGAGATCAGCTCGAGGTCGGCCAGCAGGTCGTCCTTGGTGAGGTAGTCGCGGCCGGGCTGGTGGGCAGTGCCGGCGAGCACGCGTCGACGTGAGTTAGCGAGCTTGGCCTTCACCCCGGTGAGCTTGAGGCGGTAGGGCTCGGACGCGTTCAGGCGCACCAGCCGCTGGTCGATCTCGGGGTTCGCAGCCAGGTCGGCCTCGATCGAGGCGCTCAGCGCCGCGCTGACGCCCACGACGTGCGTCGAGGACGACAGCTCGAGGATCAGCGCATCGAGGAGGCGATCAATAGCCGCGAGGGCCAGGCCGTGCTGCATGCGCAGGATCTGGCGGGTGATGTCGGCCGTGACATTGGGATTGCCGTCGCGGTCGCCGCCGATCCAGGTTCCGAAGGTCAGCGGACGGGCGCCGACCGAAAGCTCCGCGCCGCGCGAGGCGAGCTCCTCGCCCAGGTCGACCATCAGCTGCGGAACAGTCGCGTTGACCAGTTCCTGGACGTAGTAGAGGACATTCGCGGCCTCGTCGACGGGCGTCGGGCTGACCTGCCGCAGCTCGTCCGTCTGCCAGATCAGGTCGACAACCTCGGCCAGCACGCGGTCCTGCTGGATGCGCGGCGCGGTGCCCGGCGTGGTGGCCTCGCCCAGGACGTCGGCGATGCGCCGGAGCTTGGTGAGGATCGAGCGGCGGCTGGCCTCGGTCGGGTGGGCGGTGAAGACGGGCCGCACCGCCAGGGACTCGAGGGCCTCGCTCAGCGCGTCGGGGTGGGTGTCGCCCACGTCGGCGGCCACGGCGGAGATGGCCTGCGCCAGCCAGCCCTGGTCGGCGGGGCGCTCGCGCAGCACCCGCACTCGGTGAACCTGCTCGGCGACATTGGCCAGGTAGAAGTAGGAGGAGAACGCCCGGACCAAGCTGATCGCGGTGTCGAGCGGGACGCCGGACAGCACGGTCTGGACCTCGGCCAGCGCCTTGGCATCGCCGGCGCTGTCCTTGGTGACCTTGATCAGGCTGCGCACGCGCTCGACGAGCTCGAGCAACTCGGGGCCGTTCTGGCGCACCAGGGACTCGCCCAGCAGCCCGCCGATCCGGCGCACATCGGCGCGCAGGGGGGCATCATCGGCCGCGCCGAGGAAGTCCTCGGACATCTCGGGGCCGGGGGGGAGATCGGAATCGGCACGCGCGCTCATAGGAACCTCCTGCTGGGCAGTGGGTGGGCGCAGCAGCGGCGTCGGTGCTTCCCGACGCGAAGTATCGCCTATGCCCACCCCACTGCATCAGCGGAGTCGTGCCGGTGGAGCTATGAACTACTTACTTGAGCTCTCCGAGCTGCGTCACCAGGCGCACTGCCAGCTTGCGCAGCGTCTTCTGCTCGGCCGGGGAGAAGGAGGCCAGGACCTGTGTGTCGATCTCGTCGCGGATGCGCAGCACGGCGTTCTTCTTGCGCTTCGCGGCGGCGGTGAGCTTGACGTGGCTGCGGCGGGCGTCCGAGGAGTCGCGGGTGCGCGTGACCAGGCCATCGCGCTCCATGCGGCGCAGGGTGAGGGCCATCGTCGGCTGCTCGATGCCCACTGCGCGGGCGAGCTCGGCCTGGGTGAGGCCGTCCTCCTCGAAGAGCACCAGGAGCACGGGCAGCTGCCCCGTGGTGACGCCGATGCGGCTGAGGGCCGCGCCGGTGAGCAGGCCCATCTGCCGAGCGGCGAGGGTGATGGCGTAGCTCGCGGTGAGCTCGCCTCCGCCGGGCTGGGTGGGTGCCGGGGGGGTGGTAGCGCGGGTGGCCACAGTTTCTCCTGTCGGTTAATGATCTTCAGCGGCTCTGCTGGTGCCGATAGTACCGGCCCGGCGTTCATAAGTGTCTTAGCTATGTGTATCCGTGTCCGATCCGGAAGAAACACATTGCTGTCTCATAGTCGGCTGACCAGATGTGGTTCTCCCCACATCCAGGTAGGCTCGGCGGCGCTCTCCACACCCCCCTCCGCTCCTGGTTGGGGGATTTCTGTGTTGCGCGCCTCGCAGCATCAGGGACTCAGCTCCACAAAGGGCTCACAGCACCACGAAGGGTGACCATGACCAGCGTGACGACCTCTCCCGGGGCCCTGTCCGGCGTGCTCCGACTCGCCGAGGCCGATCCGGCGATCGCGGACTGGCTGTCGGCTGCGGGCGCGGCGTCGTTCGAGCTGAGCGCGCCCGGCGCCATCGACCCGCTGGCGATCGCCGCCCTCGCGGGCCGCACCGGCGCCCCGGTTCTGGCGGTCACGAGCACGGGCCGCGAGGCCGAGGACCTGGCCGCAGCGCTGTCCTGCCTGCTCCCGCCGGACACGGTTGCCCTGTTCCCGTCCTGGGAGACGCTGCCGCACGAGCGCCTCTCGCCGCGGTCGGACACCGTCGGCCGGCGCCTGGCCGTCCTCCGGCGCCTCGCCCATCCCAGCGCGGACGACTCGACGGTCGGGCCGCTGTCCGTTGTTGTCGCCCCGGTCCGCGCGGTGCTCCAGCCGCAGGTGCCCGGGCTCGGCGATCTGGAGCCGGTGGAGCTTCGCAGCGGCGTGACCGCGCCCCTGGGCGAGGTGGTCGAGCGATTGGTCGGCGGCGGCTACTCCCGCGTCGATCTGGTCGAGAAGCGCGGCGATGTCGCGGTGCGCGGCGGCATCCTGGATGTGTTCCCCCCGACCGAGGAGCACCCGCTGCGGGTGGAGTTCTGGGGCGACGACGTCGAGGAGATCCGCTACTTCAAGGTGGCCGACCAGCGCTCGCTGGAGATAGCCGAGCATGGGCTCTGGGCACCGCCGTGCCGGGAGATGCTCCTTACCGACACGGTGCGGGACCGCGCCGCCGCGCTGATGGTCGAGCACCCGGAGCTGCGCGAGCTGCTCGAGCCGATCAGCCTGGGCAACGCCGTCGAGGGCATGGAGTCCCTCGCCCCGGTACTCGTCGACGACCTGCGCCTGATGCTGCACGAGCTGCCCGCCGGCACCCACGTCGTGGTGTGCGATCCCGAGCGGGTGCGCGCCCGCGCCGCCGACCTCGTGGCGACGTCGGAGGAGTTCCTGGCCGCCTCATGGGCCGCGGCCGCCGGCGGCGGGACCGCGCCCATCGACCTCGGGTCGGCCTCGCTGCGCACCGTCGGCGAGGCGTGGTCGACCGCGCGCGAGCTCGACCTCCCGTGGTGGACGATCACGCCGTTCGGCACCGACGTTGAGCTCGAGCAGTTCACGTACAGCTCCGCCGGCGGCAGCAGCGCCGAGCGGGCCGCGGTCGGCGCCCGCAGCGCATTCGAGGCCGCGCCGGCCTATCGCGGCGATACTGAGGCAGCTATCGAGGACCTCCGGCGCTGGACGCGCGACGGCTGGCGGGCCGTCATCGTGGTCGAGGGCCACGGCACCGCGCAGCGCACCGTCGAGCAGCTCATGGCCGCCGAGGTGCCCGCCCGGCGGAGCCCCGGCCTCGAGGACGCCCCCGACGGCGGCGTGGTCATCGTCACCACGGGGCGGCTCGGTGGGGGCCTGATCGCGCGCGAGCTCAAGATCGCGCTGCTGACCGAGACCGACCTGACCGGCCAGCGCGGCGCGTCCACCAAGGACATGCGCAAGCTGCCGTCCAAGCGCCGCAATGCGATCGACCCGATCCTGCTGCGCGCGGGCGACTTCGTCGTGCACGAGCAGCACGGCGTCGGCAAGTACATCGAGATGATCCGCCGCACGATCAACGGCGGCGAGCGCGAGTACCTGATCATCGAGTACGCCGCGGCCAAGCGCGGGCAGCCCGGCGACCGGCTGTTCGTGCCGACCGACTCCCTGGACCAGGTGACCAAGTACGTCGGCGGCGAGGCCCCCTCGCTGAACCGCCTCGGCGGCTCGGACTGGGCCAAGACGACCGGGCGGGCCCGCAAGGCCATCAAGGAGATCGCGGCGCAGCTCATCCAGCTGTACTCCGCGCGGATGGCGACCAAGGGCCACGCCTTCGGCCCCGATACCCCATGGCAGCGCGAGCTCGAGGACGCCTTCCCCTACAACGAGACCCCGGACCAGCTGGCCGCCATCGACGAGGTCAAGGGGGACATGGAGAAGGAGATCCCCATGGACCGCGTGATCTGCGGGGATGTCGGCTACGGCAAGACCGAGGTCGCCGTCCGCGCGGCGTTCAAGGCGGTGCAGGACGGCAAGCAGGTGGCCGTGCTCGTCCCGACGACGCTGCTGTCCCACCAGCACCTGGGCACATTCAGCGAGCGGATGGGCCAGTTCCCCGTCACGATCCGGGAGCTGTCGCGGTTCACCTCCAGCGCCGACGCCGACCAGATCATGGCCGGCATCAACGACGGCAGCGTCGACATCGTGATCGGGACGCACCGGATCCTGCAGCAGACGGTCCGATTCAAGGACCTGGGCCTGGTCATCGTCGATGAGGAGCAGCGCTTCGGCGTCGAGCACAAGGAGTACCTGAAGTCCCTGCGGACCGCGGTCGATGTGCTGTCGATGTCGGCGACGCCTATCCCGCGCACGCTGGAGATGTCGCTGACCGGCATCCGGGAGATGACCACGATCCTGACCCCGCCGGAGGAGCGGCACCCGATCCTCACGTTCGTCGGGGCCCACGACACCCGGCAGATCTCCGCGGCGATCCGGCGCGAGCTGCTGCGCGAGGGCCAGGTGTTCTACATCCACAACCGGGTCGAGTCGATCAGCCGGGCGGCGGCCACGCTGCAGGAGCTCGTGCCCGAGGCCCGGATCGCCGTCGCGCACGGGCAGATGGGCGAGGACGCGCTCGAGCAGATCATGGTCGGGTTCTGGGAGAAGCGCTTCGATGTGCTCGTCTCCACCACGATCGTCGAGTCCGGCCTGGACATCCCCAACGCGAACACCCTGATCGTCGAGCGATCGGACACGTTCGGGCTGTCCCAGCTGCATCAGCTGCGCGGCCGGGTCGGGCGCGGGCGCGAACGGGGCTATGCGTACTTCCTGTACCCGCCGGAGAAGCCCCTGACGGAGACCGCGCACGACCGGCTGGCCACGATCGCCCAGCACACCGAGCTCGGCGCGGGCATGGCCGTGGCGATGAAGGACCTCGAGATCCGGGGCGCGGGGAACCTGCTGGGCGGCGAGCAGTCCGGCCACATCGCCGGGGTCGGCTTCGATCTGTACGTGCGCCTGGTCGGGGAGGCGGTGTCGGCCTTCCGCGGCGATATCGACGACGCGCCGGCCGACGTCAAGGTCGACCTGCCCGTCGACGCCAACCTGCCGCACGACTACCTGCCGGGCGAGCGGCTGCGCCTCGAGGCGTACCGCGCGCTGGCCGGGGCCGTCGACGACCAGGCCGTCGAGGACGTCCGGGAGGAGATGCTGGACCGCTACGGCCCGCTGCCGCTGGTCGTCGAGAACCTGCTCGCCGTCGCCCGGTTCAAGAATGTCTGCCGCACCCGAGGGGTCACCGAGGTGTCGCTGCAGGGCAACTCCGTGCGCTTCACCCCGATGGAGCTGTCGGATTCCGCGCAGATGCGCCTGAAGCGGCTCTACGACAAGAGCCTCTACAAGTCGGTCGTGGCGACGGTCGCCGTCCCGCGCCCCAAGGGCGTCGTCCGCCCGGACGGCACCTTCCAGATCGCGTCGTTCGGCGGGGAGCCGATCCGCGACCAGGCGCTGCTCCAGTGGTGCGTGGCCGTGCTCGACGCGCTGGTCCCGGCCCCCGTGGCGGTCCCGTCCTAGGCAGTCGTGAGAAAGTGTCAGTCGATCGCACCGCCTCAGTTCAGGAGCACCCCACTGTGAAGCTGCGCCACCCGTTCGCCGCACTGGCCGCCGCTGCCCTCGCCGTGGCCGCCCTCACCGGCTGCCAGTCCAATGTCGGCACGGCGGCGCACGTCGACGACGAGTCCATCTCGGCCTCGGCCGTCGACGACCGGCTGGTCTCTCTGTCCAAGGACCAGCTCGCCAATGCCGGCCAGGACGCCAGCACGATCACGATCATCGGGCGCAACCTGGTGACGACGTGGCTGGTGCGCAAGGCCATCTTCGAGCGGGTCTGGGAGCAGCGCGGCGGCCTGCCGGCTCAGGAGAAGATCGACAAGGCGCACGACCGTGCGGTCCAGTTGCTGTTCAATTCCAGCTCCGTCCCGACCGGCGCCGACGGCGACGCCGCGGTGGGCACGGCACTGACCGGCACCGGCGTCGAGAGCGACTTCGCGCCGACGATGATCCGTGCGGCCGCGCTGGAGACCGTCCTCCTCGACGACGCCAGCGCGACGTCCGAGGCCGATCTGGCCCCGTTGGTGGCCGACGCAGGCATCTCGGTGCGGGTGAATCCCCGGTACGGCACGTGGGACGCCGCGACCCTGACTCTGGGCGCGACCTCGCTGCCGTCCTACGTGATCGACTCCAGCAAGTCGCCGACCGCCCCGACCGCGGCGTCCTGATCGCCCGGGCCTGATCCGATGAGCGGGGCTGACGAGCTCGAGCGCGCCATCGAGGTCATGGACCGGCTGCGCTCGCCCGGCGGCTGCCCGTGGGACGCCGACCAGACCCACGCCTCGCTGGCCAAGTACCTGGTCGAGGAGACGTATGAGGTGCTGGAGGCGATCGAGCTCGACGACCCCGCGCTGCTGCGCGA
>JAOPVO010000087.1 GCA_025966155.1 Pseudonocardiales bacterium | reverse complement strand
CCACATGCTCGCCCCCGAATTGCTGCTCAAGCCCGTGCTCGTGGAGCTCGGCGCGATCTGCCCGGTCAAGGGCCTCTACCTCCTGGACCGGGCCTTCACCGACCCGGCCGTGCTCGACCCCTGGCTGGCCGTCGCCCGCCGCTTCGTCACCGCCGTCGTCCCCACCGTCCCCGCCGATTCCGAGGGAGTCCCCGCGTGATCCACGCCGAGATGGGCAAGCTCGATGTCCAGGTACTGCGCGAGGCCTACGGGGCGTTCCCGTCCGGCGTCACCGCGCTCTGCGCCATGATCGACGGCTCCCCGATCGGGATGGCCGCGTCGTCGTTCACCTCGGTGTCGATGGACCCGCCGCTGGTCTCGATCTGCGTCGCCAACACCTCCTCCACCTGGCCGCTGCTGCGCCCGGCGACGCGCCTGGGCGTGTCCGTCCTGGCTGCGGGCCATGAGCCGGCCGCCCGCCTGCTGTCGGCCAAGACCGGCGACCGCTTCGCCGGGCTCGGCCTCGAGGTCACCGACGAAGGCGCCGTCCTCATCGAGGGATCCGCCGCCTGGCTCGACTGCACGCTGTTCGACGAGGTCCCCGCCGGCGACCACTCCATGCTGCTGCTGCGCATCGAGGCCCTCCGGACCTTTCCCGACCAGCACCCGCTTGTCTTCCATGGCAGCAAGTTCCGCCAGCTGGCCGCGGTCTGAGGCCGGTCGACGATGATCTGGCGCGATAGCTGGGGAGCGTTCCGGGTCGGCCCGCGTCGTTTGGCGGGCGGCTCGCTGAGCGGCCCGCTCGCCTCGCAGGCCTTTGTCGTCGACGACTTCATCGATGTGGTCGGGGAGATGACCGGCGCCGGCAACGCCACCGTCCTGGCCGAGGCCACACCGGCCGGCCGGTCAGCCGCCGTGGTCAACCTCCTCACCGATGCCGGCGCCACCTGCGTCGGCAAGACCAACGTCGACGAGTTCGGCATCGTGCTGCGCGACTCCCGCCTGCACACCGGCGTGGTGATCAACCCGGCCGCCCCTGACCGCGATGTCGCCGGCGCCTCGCGGGGCGCAGCGGCTGCCGTCGCCGCGGGCATCGTCTCGCTCGGCATCGGGCGCGACACCGCCGGCGGCCTGCGGGTCGCCGCGGCCTCCTGCGGGCTGTACTGCATCCGGCCCACGCCCTCGCGGATGCCCATGGCCGGGGTTCGCCCGATGGCGCCGACGCTGGACTCGCTGTCCTGGGTGACGCGCGACCTCGACCTCGCCGTCTCCGTCGGCCGCGTGATCATGAACCCCGCCGGCGCCGTGCCCTACGACGTGCGCCGCCTGGTGACGCTGCCGGCCTCGGTTCTCGATGTCGAGCCCGCGGTCGATGAGGCCATGCGCCGCCACGTCGCGCAGATCGCCGCCCGCACGGGCCTGCCGGTCAGCGAGCTCGACATCTCGGCCGGCGAGGTTGCCGAACTGCTCCAGCACTTCCACGAGATCCATGTCGGCGAGGCCTGGTCGCTCACCGGCGCATGGGTCCAGACGCACCCGTTCGCGCTGGCCCCGGGATCCGCCGTCGCGCTGCGCCTGGGCACCCGGCTGTCGGACTCCGATCGCTCGAAGTCGATCCGGCGAATGCAGTCCATTGCAGCCAAGATCCAGAAGAAGCTGGCGTCGCTGAACGCGGTGCTGGTCCTGCCCGGCGCGGGCGAGCTGCCGCCCATCGCCAGCGAGGTGAGCGCCGCGCCGCCGCAGGGCCCCGCGCGCCCAGCCCGCTTCGCCGATGCCGTTGCGCTGGCTGGCATCGGCATCCCGTCCGGCACGGTCTCCGGCGCGCCGGTATCGGTGTCGCTCTGGGGCCCGACCGGAACTGACGAGTCGCTCTGGGCGCTCGCGTCGGCCTGCGCCGTGCCGCCGTCGAAGGTCGAGTACGCCGCCGCGCGCTGAGACGTGTTTCGTCCGATCGCCTTGATCGCCCCTCTTCGGATGCGGCGCAAAGTTGTGTTAATCCGCAGGCGCGAGCCGCTGTAACAGAGCGCGCCGACCCTTGAGGGCAACAACGAGGAGGACACACAGTGGCTGACACTCTCGTCAGGGAAGTCGTGGTCCCGCAGCAGCGCGTCGCATCGTCGACGGGGCCGTTGCTGGTCGTGAAGGACCTTTCCGTCCGTTATGGGGTCGGCAGTGCCAAGCCGGTAATGGCGTTGTCGAACGTGAGCCTGACCCTGGAGCGGGGCGAGCGCGTCGCCCTCGTGGGGGAGTCCGGATCGGGCAAGACCACCATGGGCCTGGCCATAGCCGGCTTCCTCACCCAGGTCGGCGTCGAGGTGACCGCGTCGGCTCTGGAGTTCGACGAGCGGACCGTTGACCGCACGCACGTCTCCCGAATGCCGGTGCGCACGCCGGGAATGTCGATGATGTTCCAGGACGCGATGACGTCGCTGGATTCAGTCTGGACGGTGGGCAGCCAGCTGCTGGCTGTGCTCAAGGCCAACGACAAGCTGTCCCGCCGCGAGGCCAGGGACAAGGCGAAGGACTGGCTCCAGCGGGTTGGGCTGACCGACATCGAGCGCGTCATGAAGGCCCGGCCCTACGAGCTCTCCGGAGGGATGCGGCAGCGGGCGATGCTGGCCCTGGCGCTGGCGGGGAACCCGCGGCTGCTGATCGCCGACGAGCCGACCAGCGCGCTGGATGCGTCGCTGTCGCGGGAGGCTATGGAGTTGCTGGTGGAGCTGACCGACGACTTCGGGGCGTCGCTGCTGATTATCAGCCACGACATCCACCTCTGCCAGGAGTACGCGGACCGCACGATGGTGATGTACGGCGGGGAGATCGTCGAGGAGGGCCCATCGGCCACCCTGGCGCAGACGGCCACGCACCCATACACAATCGGGCTGCTGCGGTGCATCCCCACGCTGGAGTCGGCGAACCTGGACGAGCTGCCTACCCTGGCGTCGGTTGCGGCGGAGCTCGTCGCGAGCGGGGCCCGGTCATGACCGCCTCGCCCGTGCGCCCCGCGGACCCGGCGCTCGACGGGGAGTCCACGCTCGATAGGCCGCTATATTCCCTCCTGTCGGTCGAGGGCGTGTCGAAGCACTTCGGCGGCCGCCGTTCCGGCAAGTTCACTGCCGTCGACAATGTGTCCCTGACCTTCGACACCACCAAGATGATCGGCATCGTGGGGGAGTCCGGGTCCGGCAAGTCCACGCTGGCCCGGATGATGGTCGGGCTCGACGCGCCGTCGTCGGGATCGGTCACCCTGAACGGCCGGATCATCACCGAGCTGCTGTCCCTGCGCAACGACCGGATCGACACCCGCCGCAACATCCAGTTCGTGGGCCAGGACACCACATCGTCGTTCGATCCGCGCCGCACCCTGCGCGATGCCGTCCGGCTCCCGGCGATGATCCTGCTCGGGCTCGACAAGAAGGCCGCCGACGCCCGGGTCGACGAGACGCTCGACCTGCTTGGCCTTCTGCCGGCCCAAGCCGACCGGTATCCCGTCGAGGTCTCCGGGGGTCAGCGGCAGCGGTTCGCCTTGGCCCGCGGCTTGGTCGTGGGCCCACGACTGCTGGTTTGCGACGAGGTCGTGTCCGCCCTCGATGTCTCCGTTCAGGGCGCGATCCTCAACCTCCTGAAGAAGTACTGCCGAGAGGAGCAGGCGGGGCTCGCGTTCGTGTCCCACGGCCTGCCGGCGACTGCCTTCATCGCCGACGAGCTGGTGGTCATGCTCCGCGGCCAGATCGTCGAGCACGGGCCGACCCAGCGCATCATCGACAATCCGGAGCACCCGTACACCGCCCGCCTCCTCGCGGCCTACCGCGGCCGCGATGAGGCCAAGGCGTCGTGATCGGGTGACTCCTTCTCAGGAAAGGCCTGGCTAGCACTCAGGAAAGGTTCACCCTCCGCGGCTTAAGTGATGTGCGACGGCGCCACCAGCGCCCGCGCCCTTGCTACGAGCGGATGTGATCGCCATGTACGACTCCACACCTCCCGCCGGTTTCCCGGTGGCCCCTCCTTTCGCGTCTGCGGCCCTCCTGGCGCCTGGCGCAGCCGTGCCGATTGCGCCTTCGGCCCATCGACGCCGGAACTGGCTGGCCGGCGC
Source organism: Pseudonocardiales bacterium (assembly GCA_025966155.1). Classification (GTDB taxonomy): domain Bacteria; phylum Actinomycetota; class Actinomycetes; order Mycobacteriales; family Jatrophihabitantaceae; genus RYN-150. Next base: position 2,022 of record JAOPVO010000087.1, on the reverse strand, counting down.
GTGCGCCACGATCGCCGCGGCGGGATTGATAGGCGCCTCGGTTCTCACCGGTGGCAGCGCGACCACCAACCTCGGCACCGGGGCGGCCACAACTAGCCAGTCCAGCGGCGGCACGGTCGGCGTCGGCACGGGCAGCGGAACCACCCCGACGTGGGGAGGCGGAACGCCGATCGGCGGCACGTCGAGTAGCGAGACGGCCTACACCGAGGCCACTGCCGCGCAACTTATAGGGATTGTCGACATCCATACCGTGCTCGGCTATCAGGATGGCGCGGCAGCCGGCACCGGGATGGTGCTGACTTCCGACGGCACGATCCTGACGAACAATCACGTCGTGGAGGGTGCGACCAGCATCGACGTCACTGTGCTGTCGACCGGCAAGGTCTACAAGGCGGAGGTCGTCGGCACATCGCCGACGCAGGACGTCGCGGTGATCAAGCTGGTCGGCGCGTCGGGTCTGACGCACGCCGCGATCGGCTCATCCGCAGGTCTGGCTATTGGCAACTCCGTGATCGCGGTCGGCAATGCCGGGGATGAGAGCGGCACTGCCGCGGCCTCAGGGCAGATCACGGCGCTGGAGCAGAGCATCACCGCGACCGACGAGAGCGGGGCGAACTCCGAGAAGCTGTCCGGCCTAATTCAGACCAACGCCGATGTGGTGGCTGGCGATTCCGGCGGGCCGCTCTACAACTCCGACGGGGAGATCATCGGCATCAACACCGCCGGATCATCGGGGACCACGGCCGAGCCCGAGAGCTACGCGATCGCGATCGATAGCGCACTGTCGGTCGCGCAGCGGATCCTGCACGGCGAGGATTCCGAGGTCATCCATCAGGGCCTGCCGGCCTTCCTCGGCGTCTCCCTGACCCCGGCCACGACGAACACCTCGCCGCGGCGCTCGCCATTCGGGCAGACCCCGACCGCTGCGGCCGGGTCGTCCACGATCGCGGGTGTCGTGGAGAACACGCCGGCCGCCGACCTCGGCCTGGTGGCCGGCGACACGATCACGGCCATTGACGGCACCGCGATCGCTACGTCGGCCGACCTCTCGACCGTGCTGTCGGGCTACAACCCTGGCGACAAGATCACGGTGTCGTGGACCGATGCATCAGGCGCCGCGCACACCGGGACGGCCACGCTGATCGAGGGTGCAGCCGACTAGCTGCTGAGTGTTCCGAGCTGGTGAGTCGTCCGAGCGGCTCAGGCTCACGCACGAAGAGGCGTGAACGCCACGGTTCGTCGCGAGGGTGCCGGTACGCCCGGTATCCGTCAGCGGCGGGCCGTGGCGTTTCCGATTGCTGGGTCGGTGGGGCGGTGCTCCCGGTACGCGATCAGCGGCGGGCCGTGGTGCTATGTCGATCGACCAGTCGGTGGGCGCGTGGTCGAAGCGGGTGGTGGCCGCGGATTTCTCCGTGGTTCAGGTCGTTGGGTGCAGCTGGTCGGCAAGTTGGGCGGGGCGTCGGTCAGCCGAACTGCTGGCCGCCCCTGCCCTCTGAGAGCGGTCCGTAGCCCTCCGGGTCGGGCTCCGAGTCCGCCCCTGAGTCCACATCGCCCTGGTGGCCCTCGGTGCGCTTCGCGTCGCCACTGTGCTCGCTCTCATCGCGAGCACCGCCACTGCGAGCATCGCCGCCGACGGCGCCCGCCCCCGTCCGAGCGTGACCGTCCCCCGTCGCTAGCGCGCCGCGGACATCCGATCCTGGCGCGTCCTGGCGGTCGGCACTGTCCTGCCCGTCGGGCCCGGTTGGTTCGCTGCTGCTCGATTCGGTCATCGCTCCTGCGTCCCCCAACCAAGCGCGGTCAACCCGCCGACTGGACCGCCACAGCGGGAGTGCCGCGCCGACGATGTAGCGCGCCGGTTAGAAGCCCAGCGCGCGCCACTCCTCGGTGAAGGGGGCGAAGGGCCGGCGCCAGATGAACCGGGCCGCGTCGTGGTTGCCATGGAGGTACGCCTCCTCGACCGCCCAGACGTGATGATCGGCGAAGCAGCCCCATGCGCGGGCGCCATCCTCCAGTTCGCCGCGA
>JAOPVO010000086.1 GCA_025966155.1 Pseudonocardiales bacterium | reverse complement strand
TGCGGCACATCGGCAGCGGCGGCCGCGATCTCGACCGGCAGGGGAATCTGGACGGGCTTGGCGACGACGATCGGCTTCGCCGCAACGATCGGCTTCGCCGCAACTACCGGTGCGGCGGCGGCCACGGCCTCGATCGCAGCAACAGCCGGCTTGGCGATTTCTACGGGCGCGGCTGCTTGAACTGGCTTGGCGGCGGCTGCCGGCGCGACAGCAACCGGTGCGACGACCGCGATCGGCTTGGCAACCGCGGCAACCGGTGCGACCGCCGCGATCTGCTTGGCGACGGCGGCACCCGGTGCGACCACCGAGATCTGCTTGGCGACGGCGGCAACCGGTGCGACGACCGCGACTGGCTTGGCGACGGCGGCAACCGGTGCGACGACCGCGATCGGCTGGGCGACGGCGGCAACCGGTGCGACGACCGCGATCGGCTGGGCGACACCGATTGGGGCGGGGCGTGAAGCGATCGGCCGGGGAGCCGCCGGCGGGCGCGGCGTGGGCAGCGGCTTGACGAGGGCCACCACCGGCTGACCAAGAACGCGCCCGACGGCGCGGGTTCGGGGCGCGACGATCGGCTGGCCCGGGGCGCGCCGCGGAACCGCCAGCGGCGCGGGGGCAAGTGACGCCGGGAGCGGCGGGGTGACGAACGCCGTGGTGAACGGGGCAACCGGCGTCGGCGTGAGGCGGGCCGCGGCCAAAGCGCCGGCTACGAGTGGGGCCGCGACCGGGTCGGTCTGGCGCAGCCTCTCGATGGCCATCCGCTCGCGCAGGTCGGCAACGCTGAGCGCGGCGGAGCTGGCTCGCGATCGTCGACCGACATAGGCCGCCGATGCGGCTTCCCGGGACGCAAGGTCCGCGGCCTGCGGGCTGGGAACCGAGGCGGCCGAAGCAAGTTTCGAATCGGCGCGGGAGTGGGTAGAGCGTGGACGGGTAGCAGGCGAGGACTCCGTCGCAACGGTGTCGGTACGCGCGTGCCGTCCCACCCACTGCCTCCCAGGGTTCGTCGCTGACGCGGCGCGCCCTGTTGGACGCCCCAATCTGATGTCACGTGCTGAGCTAGCCTTGACGACCGTCAGCGTCCGGCCACATGATCCGCGACCCTCCGCAAGCGCCCGGGATAGTGCTCCGAGCGCGTCAGCGTGACCGAACCGTAATGCACGGGTGGGCCGTCGGGCAACTTCACACGGATATCCGGACCGCGAGCGTGAGCCCCGTCTCACCATCCCGCGCAGGGCCCTGTGACCCCGGTCGTAAATGCGTCAGATCCCTTGCTGGCAAAGGACTCAGGGCTAGGTTGTGCGTCGGAACGCGCCAGGATCGGCGCTTGATCGCACATCCGCCCTGACGCTGCCGACCGGCCGCGCGCAGGCGGCTCACATCGCCGCGCGGGCCTATTCGGCCGGTTGGCGAGGACGGACGGACGGAATGGACCTCTTCGAGTACGAGGCCAAGGCGCTGTTCGCCGCGCATGGCGTACCGGTCGGCCTCGGCGAGATCGCGGACACCGCCGAGCAGGCCGAGGCGATCGCCGCCCGCCTGGGGGGCGTCACCGTGGTCAAGGCGCAGGTGAAGGTCGGCGGGCGGGGCAAGGCCGGCGGGGTGAAGGTCGCCCGGACCCCGCAGGAAGCGCGCGCCGCTGCCCAGGCGATTCTCGGCATGGACATCAAGGGGCACATCGTCCACCGGGTGCTGGTCGACCCCGGGGCGCGGATTGCACAGGAGTACTACGTGTCGTTCCTGCTCGACCGCGCGAATCGCACATTCCTCTGCATGGCCAGCTTCGAGGGCGGCATGGACATCGAGGAGCTCGCCGTCGAGCGTCCGGAGGCGCTGGCCCGAGTCGCCATCGACGCCCTCGTCGGCGTCGACCTCGCCCAAGCCGCGGCGATCCTCGAGGCCGCGAGCTTCCCGGCCGATGTCGCCGTCAAGGCCGCCCCGGTGCTCGTCTCGCTCTGGGCGACCTTCGTCGCCGCTGACGCGTCCCTGGTCGAGGTGAACCCGCTGGTGCTCACCGAGGACGGCGCGATCGTCGCCCTCGACGGCAAAGTCACCCTCGACGAGAACGCCGACTTCCGTCAGCCCGGCAACGCCGCCTATCAGGACCTTGCCGCAGCCAACCCGCTGGAATCGGCGGCCAAGGCCAAGGGCCTCAACTACGTCAAGCTCGACGGCTCGGTCGGCATCATCGGCAACGGCGCGGGGCTGGTGATGTCGACCCTCGACGTCGTCGCCTACGCCGGGGAGGAGTTCGGCGGCGTGACTGCGGCAAACTTCCTGGACATCGGCGGCGGCGCGTCGGCCGAGGTCATGGCCAACGGCCTGGAGATCGTGCTGGCCGACGAGCAGGTGCGCAGCGTGTTCGTGAATGTCTTCGGCGGGATCACGACGTGCGACGCCGTCGCCGGCGGCATCATCAGCGCCTTCGCGCTGCTGGCCGATCGCGGCGAGGCCGTGAGCAAGCCCCTGGTCGTGCGCCTCGACGGCAACAATGCCCAGTTGGGCCGTCAGATGCTGGCCGATGCGGCGCTGCCCGGGGTGGAGCAGGTCGACACGATGGACGCCGCCGCCCGGCGGGCCGCCCAGCTGGCCGCCGCCGAATCCGGCAACCCGAGCACGGAGGCCTGACCTGATGTCGATCTTCCTCAACGCGGCCAGCCGCGTCATCGTCCAAGGCATGACCGGCGGCGAGGGCATGAAGCACACCCAGCGGATGCTGGCCAGCGGGACCGCCGTCGTCGGCGGGGTCAACCCGCGCAAGGCCGGCCAGAGTGTCGTGATCGACGGCGTGAGGCTGCCGGTCTTCGGCACCGTCGCCGACGCGATGGCCGCGACGGGCGCCGATACCTCGGTGGTGTTCGTCCCGCCGCCGCTGGCCAAGGCCGCGGCGATCGAGGCCGTCGATGCCGGCATCGGGCTGCTGGTGATCATCACGGAGGGCATCCCGGTGCAGGACGCCGCCCAGCTGTGGGCGTACGCCACACGCCCGGACTTCGCCGGCGCGGACGGGACGCCGCGCACCCGCATCATCGGCCCGAACTGCCCGGGCCTCATCAGCCCCGGAGCGTCCCTGGCCGGCATCATCCCGGCGTCGATCGCCGGATCCGGGCCGATCGGGCTGGTCAGCAAGTCCGGGACCCTGACTTACCAGATGATGTACGAGCTGGGCGATATCGGCTTCTCCACCGCAGTGGGCATCGGCGGTGACCCCATCGTCGGCACCACCCACATCGACTGCCTCGCCGCATTCGAGGCCGATCCGCAGACCACCGCGATCGTGATGATCGGCGAGATCGGCGGCGACGCCGAGGAGCGCGCGGCGGCGTACATCGCCGCCAACATCACCAAGCCCGTAGTCGGCTACGTCGCCGGATTCATGGCTCCGGAGGGCAAGACGATGGGCCATGCCGGTGCCATCGTGTCCGGATCGTCCGGTACGGCCGCGGCCAAGAAGGAGGCGCTCGAGGCGGCTGGGGTGACCGTGGGGAAAACGCCGAGCGAGACCGCATCCCTGCTTCGCGGGCTTTTGGGCTGATGATCTTCGGTATCTGCGATGAGGCCCTCGGGATGAACGTGGACGCAAATCGTCACGCAGTTCGGCGTTGCATCTATCCCTTAGGCCTTTCCCAGCGATATCTTGCGCCCTGCACGGGGACCCCACAACAGGAGATGACATGACCTATCAACCGCCGCCTCCGCCGCCCGGCTCGCCGTATCCTGCTGGGCCTCCCGGTCCCGGCGGAGGGCCAGCCTTCGATCCGAAGACCGTCAACCCACTTGACTGGGGCATCATCGCCGCCGGTGTGCTGACGCTGATCTTCTCGTTCTTCCCGTACTACAAGGCCTCCTACAGCGGCTTCGGCGTCACGCAGTCCGCCAGCTTCAACGGATGGCATGGCCTGACCTGGCTGGGCACGATCCTGGCCTTCGCGGCTGCGGCTCTGCTGGCCGTCGAGCTGTTCAAGCCCGGCACCGTCAAGCTGCCGATTCCGACTCGCCTCGCTGTCCTCGGCGCGTTTGCCATCGCCTTCCTGACGATCCTGCTGGGTCTCGTCTGGGTTCCGGTCGACACCGGGGGCATCGACGGCATCGACAAGGGCCACGGCATCGGCTACTGGCTGAGCGCGCTCGCGGTCATCGCCGGACTCGTGCTGTCGGTTCTGCGACTGAAGGCCACTGGCGGCTCGCTGCCGTGGGAGAACCGTCCTGCCGCTTCGGGTGCGCCTGGCGCCTACCCGCCGCCGGTCCAGGGTGGCTACGCCCCGCCGGCTCCGCCGGTCCAGGGCGGCTACGCCCCGCCGGTCCAGGGCGGCTACGCCCCGCCGGTTCAGGGCGGCTACGCCCCGCCGCCGGCTCCGCCGGTTCAGGGCGGCTACCCGCCGCCGCCTCCGCCGCCGGGCTCGTACCCGCCGCCGCCGGCTAACTGATACACCTAACAGAGCCCGGGCCCCCAGCACATGCTGGGGGACCCGGGCTCTGTGCTTTCGCACCTGAAATACACGCACTCACGGAGGACCGCAATGACGCAGCCCGACCCTGACTCCACCCCTCCGGCCCAGGCGGCCTACCCGGTGCCGCCAACGTGGGAGGCGCAACGCCCGGCGTCGTTGCCCGGGTACCCCGCGGTCGGATATGGCGCGCCCCCGCAGGCCTGGGCCGAGCCTCCGCGGGCGCCGCGCAAACCCGCCCCGTTCGCGCTGATCGCCGCGGCCCTCGGTCTCCTGGCGCTCGTGTTCTCCTTCCTCCCATGGATATCGCTTCGGGTCGAGCTCGGATCGCTCGACACGCTGATCAGCGACGAGGACCGCAGCCTGCTCAACAGCACCCTGGACGATCTCTACGCCAACGCCTGGGATCTGCGCTGGGCCACCCGCTCGGTGCTGCTGGCGGTCCTTGCCGCGCTTCTGCTCACCGGCCCGCTGATCGACCGCCGACTTCGTAGCCCCTGGATGCTCGCCGCCGCCGTGGCGGCCAGCGCCGGCGCCACGGTGCTGATGGCCATCCAGATCGTCAACCGCTCGGGTATCTACGGGCGGGTGCTCGACGTGGCGTCCAACCTCGCCAACACCGACACCGCGGGCACGGGCACCGAGGGCGTGCGGGTGGGGTTCGCGCTGCGGTGGGGCGCATTCGCCACCGCAGCGATGATCCTCGCGCAGTTCGCCGTCTTAGTCGTGCTGTGGCTGCAGTCCCGGCCCAGCGGTGACAAGAGCGACGCCCTCGTGCCGCAGGCTCAGCCGGCGCCGCTAGGCGCCATCTGAGCATCCCCGGACGGGCCCGGCGCGCCAGAAGCGCCGGGCCGGTCCGCTGTGCCAGCCTGGTTGGATGAGTACGTCGCTGCGCCCCGATCGGCCCGCCGCGGCGGGCCCCCGGGCGTTGCGGACGCCCCGGGTACCGAAGACGCCTACGACCCCGCGGGAGATCGTGACCGCGGCCGTGATGCACGGCGCCCTGGCCCTGATCGGGGCCGTGGCGATCGCGATGATCGCCATGCTGCTGTTCTGGATCGTGGCCAGCGGCGGATCGGGGTCGGCCCCTGAGGCGCTGCGCTCGGGTGTGCTGGTCGTGCTCGCGGCCTGCCATGGCGGCCTGCGCATCGACGGAGCCGAGGTCACGCTGGTGCCGCTGGGCCTCACCGTGCTCGTGGCGATGCCGTGCTGGCGCGCGGGCCTGGCGCTCGGCGGGTCCGTCCCGTCGGGCCTATCTCTTGTGCGGCGGGTGCGCCTGCTGGCTGCGGCCGCTGCGGCCTTCGCCGTCGCCGCTGGGCTGCTGGCCCTTATCGTGCGCGTCGGCTCGGTCCAGGCCCGGCCGCTGACCACGGGTGTGGGCGCCTTCGTGCTCTTCGCGGTCTGCGCGGCCATCCCGTTCGGCCGCTCGACCGCGCGGCAGCGGCACCCCCTTGAGGGCCCGCTGGTCAGCGTGATCATCGTGCGGGCCGCCCTGGCGGCGCTGGCGGTGCTGGTCGGCGCCGCGGCCGTGGTGGGCGGCGGCGCGCTGGCCCTGAGCGCAGGGACGGCCCGGACGCTGTCCGAGCAGGTCGGCGGCGGCGGGCTCGGCGGGCTGCCCCTGGCTGTGCTCGGCGCGCTGTGCGTGCCCAACGCGGTGGTGGCGGCGCTGGCCTATCTGGCCGGCCCCGGATTCGCCATCGGCGCGGGGTCGACGGTCACAGCCGGCGGTGCGGCTGTGGGCGCGGTGCCCGCCTTCCCGCTGCTGGCGGCGCTGCCGGCCGACCACGGCGCGTCCCCCTTGGTCGTTGTCATCATGGTCGCCGCCCCGCTGGGAGCGGGCGCGGCGATCGTCCGCCTGCTCTGGCTCCGGCTGCCGTATGCGCGACCCCTCGCGTTGGTCCTCGGGTCCGCAGGCGCGGCGCTGCTCTGCGGCGCCGCGGTGAGCATCCTGGCGGCGCTGGCGGGCGGCGGGCTCGGGTCCGGGCGCCTGTCCGACCTCGGCCCGCCCGCTCTGCTGACCGGGGCCGTGGTGGCCGGCGAGGTGGGCCTCGCGGCGGCGCTGGCGCTGGCGGTGCTCGGCGGGTGGACGCTGCGGGGTCGCTCCCGCCCTGTGGCCGCGCCGGACAACGCACTGCACGACGCTTCCGACGACAACGCACTGGACGGGGACGCCTCCATTGACCGATAGGGTCGGGCGGTGCCTGCGCGGCTGGTGATCCTCGCCTCAGGGGCGGGCTCTACCCTCCAGGCCTTCCTGGACGCGGCCGCCTCGGGTGATCTGCCCGCCGAGATCGCCGCCGTCGGCTCCGATCGCCCGGACTCCGCGGCCCTGCAGCGGGCAACCGCCGCCGGTGTGCCGACCTTCGCGCTCCCTGTCCAGCCGGGGGCCGATCGGGCGCTATGGAATGCGTCTCTGGCCGAGGCGATTGCCGCCCACGAGCCGGATCTTGTTGTTCTCGCCGGCTTCATGCGGGTGCTCGGGCCGGCCCTCGTGCGCCGGTTCAGGATCGTGAATGTCCATCCGTCGCTGCTGCCGTCGTTCCCCGGCGCGCATGCGATCCGCGACGCGCTGGCCCACGGCGTGCGCATCACCGGGGTCACCGTGCACTGGGTCGACGAGGGGCTCGATAGCGGGCCGATCATCGCCCAGGCCGCCGTCGAGATCGCCGCTGACGACACCGAGGACACCCTGCGCGCCCGCATCCAGGACGTCGAGAAGCCGTTGTACCTGACCACAATCCGTTCTTTGGCCAAGGAGCTCCGATGACCCAGCTGACTGTCCGACGCGCGCTGCTCAGCGTGTACGACAAGACCGGCATCGTCGATCTCGCGCAGGGCCTGCACGATGCCGGCGTCGAGATCGTGTCGACCGGCTCGACCGCTGCGCGGATCGCCGAGGCCGGCATCCCGGTCACCCCCGTTGACCAGGTCACCGGGTTCCCCGAGATCCTCGGCGGCCGGGTCAAGACGCTGCACCCGCACATTCACGCCGGCCTGCTCGCCGACCAGGGCGACGCCGAGCACCTCGCGACCGTCAGCGACCTGGGCATCGAGACCTTCCAGCTGGTGGTCGTGAACCTCTACCCGTTCCGCGAGACGGTGGCCAGCGGCGCCGGCAATGCCGAGGTCATCGAGCAGATCGACATCGGCGGGCCGTCGATGGTGCGCGCCAGCGCCAAGAACCACGGCTCGGTTGCCGTCGTCACCGACCCGTCCACCTACGCATCGGTGCTCGACGCCGTGCGGGCCGGGGGATTCGAGCTCGAGGCCCGCCGCGCGCTGTCGGCGGCGGCGTTCCGGCACACGGCGTCCTACGACATCGCCGTGGCCAGCTGGCTGGGCAGCGTGGTGTCGCCCGACGACGACGGCTCGGGCTTCCCCGGCTGGGTCGCGGCGAGCTGGGAGCGCGCGGCGGTCCTGCGCTACGGCGAGAACCCGCACCAGGGCGCGGCCCTGTACGTGTCGCACGACTCTGCGCCGGGCCTGGCCCAGGCCGAGCAGCTGCACGGCAAGGAAATGAGCTACAACAACTACGTCGATTCCGATGCCGCTTACCGAGCTGCCTATGATTTCGACGGTCCGTGCGTGGCGATCATCAAGCACGCCAACCCGTGCGGCATCGCCGTCGCCGACGACATCGCGACGGCCCACGCCCACGCCCATGCCTGCGACCCGCTGTCCGCGTTCGGCGGCGTCATAGCCAGCAATCGACCGGTCAGCATCGCGATGGCCTCGCAGGTGGCCGAGATCTTCACCGAGGTGATCATCGCGCCCTCCTACGAGGATGGGGCGCTGGAGATCCTCACCGCCAAGAAGAACATTCGCGTCCTCACCGCGGCGCCGCGCGCCACCGGCCCGGCTACCGAGCTGCGCGCGATCTCCGGGGGCCTGCTCGTTCAGCGCGCCGACCGGATCGACGCGCCCGGCGACGACCCGGCCAGCTGGACGCTGGTGAGCGGCACGGCCGTCGACGACGCCGTCATGGCCGACCTCGTCTTCGCGTGGAAGGCGATCCGCGCCGTGAAGTCGAACGCGATCCTGCTGGCCAAGGACCGCGCCACGGTCGGCGTGGGCATGGGCCAGGTGAACCGGGTCGACTCCGCCCGCCTTGCGGTGGCCCGGGCCGGCGAGCGCGCCTTCGGCGCGGTAGCTGCGTCCGATGCGTTCTTCCCGTTCCCCGACGGCCTCGAGGTGCTGCTGGACGGCGGCGTCACGGCGGTCGTCTCGCCGGGCGGCTCGGTCCGCGATGACCTCGCGATCGCCGCGGCGGCCAAGCTCGGCGTGCCGATGTACTTCACCGGCACCCGGCACTTCGCTCATTGAGGGCGGCGCCCACTAGGGGCGGCGCTCGCTGAGGGTGGCCCTCACGTGGCCCGCTCACTCGAGCCGTGCAGCCGGGGACAAGCTCGCGGACGCGGCGGGGTAGACAACACGCATGACTTTTGATCGCCCCGTCGCGCCCGATCCGTACTCGCTGCTGCCTGTTGTCCCGCGCTTCCCGCTGCGCAGCGCCGACGTCACCGACGGCTCGGTGCTGGCAAAGACATTCGTGCACACCTCGGTCGGGGGCGAGAACCTGAGCCCGGCCCTGGAATGGTCGGGCGCACCGGAGCAGACCCGCGGCTTCCTGGTGACGTGCTTCGACCCGGACGCGCCGACAGAATCCGGGTTCTGGCACTGGGTGGCCGTGGGCATCCCCGCCGGGACGACCTCCCTGGCCCGCGGCGCCGGAAAGCGCGACGATGCGCTGCCGGCCGGCGCCTTCCATGTCCGCAACGACATGGGGCGCTCGCAGTACGACGGCAGCGCGCCGCCGGCGGGGGACCGCGCGCACCGCTACTTCTTCGCCGTCCACGCCCTGGACACCGACGACCTCGGCGTCACCGCGGGCGCGACGCCTGCGGTCGTCGCGTTCACCGCCGGGTTCCACGTCATCGCCCGGGGCGTGATCGTCCCGACCTTCTCGGTGTCCTGACGCGGGCCGGCCGCCGCCGTGGCGCGTATGACCCGGGGGCGTGATTCTGTGCGCCGATTGTGTGCCCTGCGTCGGGTCGCTTTCACACCGAAAGTGAAGCCGAAAGAGGTGCCTCGCCAATTCCGCGGAACGACGAGATCACCTACAGTCAACGCATGCGAGCGGTACCCACGACCCCGCACAACTCCAGCAGGCCGGCCACCAATGAGGCCGTGCCGCCAAATGCACCCTCAGCACAAGCGCGCAAACTCGGCCTGAAAGCCGGCGTACAGCTCAGCCTCGATGAAGCCCCCGCCGGTTGGATGCTCGACAACCTGCTCGATGACGTAGTGCTCGTTGAACCGCCAGCCCCGGCTGACGTCATCGTCGCATTCGTGACTCAGGCGAGCGAACTTGCCGGACGCATTCCCTTCCTAGCTGAGCGCATATTTCCTGCCGGCGCGCTGTGGATAGCGTGGCCCCGGAAAGCTGCCGGTCATGCCAGCGATCTTGGCGATGTAGTGATCAGAGATGCCTTACTGAATTACGGCCTCGTCGACACAAAGGTCGCCGCCATCGACATCGATTGGTCGGGGTTGAAGTTCGTTTGGCGCCTAGAAATGCGCAAGCGCGTCAGCCAGCCCACCGAAGTGAGTCACTGACGCACTTAACGTCCATCGAGACGTTTGAGCGAAGCAGCCGAACAACCTCTGCCGCGGCCACCTGCGACCCTTCGTCCTGGGGCGTCAGCCGCCGCGTACTGCCAATGTGCCTGTGCTCGGCCCATCGAGGCCGGGCGCGGCAATCGACATCACGGGAGACTGCAATGACCTCAACCCCTCCGCAGGGCGGCCAGTGGGAAAACCCCACGTCCTCCGCGCAGTACAGCAACACCGGCGAGCCGGTCCCGCAGCCTCCGCGCGATCAGCCGGCCGCGCAGTACCCGCCGCCCGCTCCCGGGCACGCCCAGGCGCCGGCCTACCCGCCGCAGGCCTACGGCCAGCCGCAGGCCTACGCGCCGCCGTCGTCGGCGCAGCCAGGCGCGTACCAGGCGCCATGGGCGCCGATGGTGCCGCCGAATGTGCCGGCGCCGCCATACGGATGGGCGGCGGTCGTCGCGGGAGTGCTGGCGATCATCGGCTGCATCCTGCCGTGGTTCCATCCCCACGTCGGCGGGGTCAGCGCCGACGAGTCGATCCACGTCTGGGACGACGGGCGCCTCGGCCTGGTCGGTCCGGTTGTCCTCGTCGTTGCGGGCGTCCTCTGGGCGAAGGTGCTGCTCAAGCCCGGCCCGCGCGAGGAGATCGACCGGGCCATCAAGACGACGCTCGCCGGCGGCATCCTCGGCCTGGCCTCTGTGGTCATCGCCTACTTCCTGGTCCCGCACAACTACAGCGACTGGGACGCCGCGCAGTCCTACGCCGAGTCCATCGGGGAGAGCCTCGGCCGCGGCCCGCAGCTCGGCCTCTGGCTGGTGGTGCTCGCCAGCATCGATGCGCTGGCCCTCGCGGCGATCTGCCTCACCGTCGGAAAGCCCACGCCCAGCGGACCGGCGAGCATCCCGCCGCCTGGAGCCCCGCAGTACCCGGCAGCGGGCGGCTACCCGGCCCTGCAGCAGTTCCCGGCCCCTCAGCAGTACCCAGGCCAGCAGCAGCACCCGGCCCCGCAGCAGTACCCGGCCCCGCAGCAGTACCCGGCCCCTCAGCAGTACCCCGGGCAGCCCCCTTACCCGGCCCCGCAGCAGTACCCCGGGCAGCCGCCGACGCGGTAGCGGTTGACTGGGGTTGGGCTGCGACGGGGCCATGCGGCAGGATCAGCGCTCGTGACTGCGACTGTGATGGACGGCAAGGCCACGGCCAGCGCGATCAAGGCGGAGCTCGCGGTGCGCGTTGCGGCGCTAGTCGCGGCCGGGCACACCCCTGGCCTCGGCACGCTGCTGGTGGGCGCGGATCCCGGCAGCTCCATCTACGTCGCAGGCAAGCACCGCGACTGCGCCGAGGTCGGTATCGCCAGCATCCGGATCGACCTGCCGGCCGACGCGACGCAGGAGCAGGTCGAGGAGGCCGTCGACCGCCTCAACGCCGACCCCGCGTGCACCGGCTACATCGTCCAGCTGCCACTGCCGGCCGGCCTCGACGCCTCGCCCGTGCTCGAGCGGATCGATCCGGACAAGGACGCCGACGGCCTGCATCCCACCAACCTGGGCCGGCTCGTGCTCGGCATCCCGGCGGCCCTGCCCTGCACGCCGCGCGGGATCGTCGAGCTGCTGACCCGGTACGGAGTGAGCCTGAACGGGGCCGAGGTGGTGGTCGTCGGCCGCGGCATCACCGTCGGCCGGTCGCTCGGCCTGCTGCTGACCCGCCGCAGCGAGAACTCGACGGTCACGCTGTGCCACACCGGGACCCGGGACCTCGCCAGCCACCTCCGCAACGCCGACATCATCGTGGCGGCTGCGGGGTCGGCCGGCATCATCCAGGCCCGTGACGTCAAGCCCGGCGCCGCTGTGCTCGATGTCGGGGTCAGCCGCAATGCCTCGGGCAAGATCGTCGGCGATGTCGCCCTCGACGTCATCGACGTTGCCGGCTTCGTGGCCCCCAACCCCGGCGGCGTCGGTCCCATGACCCGCGCGATGCTGCTGACCAACGTCGTGGAAGCGGCGGAGAAGGCGGCCGCTGCGGCATGAGCGACGAGGTCGCGGCGGCCCCGGACCC